>NZ_JBYITD010000039.1:0-90473 GCF_057708945.1 Nonomuraea sp. bgisy101 | reverse complement strand
AGCGGCGTAAGCCTCGCCCTCGTCCCTGAGGACGTCGTTCTGGTCGACGATGACCAGCGCCGGCGGGAGGCCCTCGAGTTCCTCGAGGGAAGCGCGCAGCGGTGACGCAGTGATCTCTTTGCGCTGTGCTCCATCGCCCGGGATATACGCGTCCCAGAACCAGGCCATCGCCCTTGCGGTGAGGAACGGCCCGTCGGCGAACTCACGGTAGCTGTCGGTGTCTTGCGCCGCGTCGGTGACGGGGTAGTAGAGCGACTGATGCACGAACCGCACGTCACCGCGCTGCTTGGCCATGATCGCCACCGCGGCGGTCATGTTGCCGCCGACCGAGTCGCCGGCAACTGCCATGCGGCTGGCGTCGAGCCCTTCGCTGGCGCCGTTCTTGGTGATCCACTGCGCGGTCGCATACGCCTGCTCGATGGCGACGGGATAGTGCGCCTCCGGGGAGCGGTCGTATTCGACGAAGACCAGGGCCGCACGCGCGCCGTTGGCGAGTTCACGGATAAGCCGGTCGTGCGTGGCCGAGTTGCCGAGGATCCACCCGCCGCCATGGATGTAGAGGATCACCGGCAGGAGGCCGGTCGTCCCTTCAGGCTTGATGATGCGCACCCGGACATCTCCGACCTCCGCCGGAACGGTGATCCACTTGTCGTCGGCGACGGGGCGCTCGTCGATCGGAGCGGACTGAATATCGTCGAGTACCTTGCGGGCGCCCTCAGGTCCGAGTTCATAGAGGAAGGGCGGGTTCGCGGTGGCATCCGCGATCTCCTGCGCTTCCGGTTCCAGTACGTGCTTGCTCATGTCTCGAATCCTTTCGGCGAAGTGGCGGGTTCAACCGCTCATGTGGTTAAAGCCCGTACAAATCCGCTCAATCGCCGCGATGGAGCCTGCTTCGCAAGGGTGTTGGTCGGAACCGTGACGCCAGCAGCTGAATAGTTGATCACGTTATTGGGGCTGTTGTCGGGGTTGTGACTGCCGTAATGATCTGCGGCTGTGAATCGATCCTCGTTGAACCTTGGGGACCTGGTTGGGCACTGGACGCTGGTCATGCCGGGCAGGATCTGGTCGGGTCAAGCACCGCGACACGCAGCTCGGGTTCGAGCTGCTGTCGAAGTTCAGGGTTGGGCTGGCATGAGTCGTTGATCATATGGTCGTATTCGAGCCGGCTCCCCTGGCGTCGGTCCAAGGTCGCGTCCTTCCCGCCAGCGAGCTCTTAGAACTCCTAACGAAACGATTTTCGAGGTGGTTGGATCACTTCAGACTGCTGATCAGCAGGTGTGCAGGTGGTGCGGCCGAAGCCGTGGGAAGTCGATGACGAGTTGTGGGCAGTGATCGATCCGCTGTTGCCCAAGGTCGAACGCCGGGCCCGCCACCCCGGGCGCAAGCGGCATGCGGACCGGCTGGTGGTCAAGGGCATCCTGTTCGTGCTGCAGACCGGGATCGCCTGGAACACCTGCCGCAGGAACTCGGCTTCGGCTCGGGCATGACCTGCTGGCGCCGCCTGGCCGAGTGGGCCGTAGCCGGGGTGTGGCCCAGGCTGCACGAGGTCCTCCTGGCCGAACTCCGCGGTGCGAACGCCCTGGACTTCTCCCTTCGAATGAGCTCAGCTCCAGCAGCCGTTCCGCGTCAGCTCCATCCAGCCGCAGGGCCGTCTTGACCGGTTTCTTCGTGGTCGGAACCCGCTGGATGATGATGCTCTTGACGTGTTGGCTCCCGGACTCCTCGATCAGCAGGAGCCTGATCTGAGCGCGTCGACGACGTTTTCGTACGCGGATGGCCTCGATCCCCGCAAGAAGGGCCGTGACCGGCTGGAGGCACTGCGGGAGATAGGATCAGGTCATGCCTTTGACGGTGGACGACGTCGACCGGTTCGAGCTGTCGAGGCCGCGTCTGGAGGCCATCGCCTACCGTCTCCTCGGCTCCGCGGACGAGGCACAGGACGTCGTGCAGGAGACGTTCCTGCGCTGGCAGGCCGCCGACGTCGACCGCGTCGAGGTCCCCGAGGCTTGGCTGACGAAGGTACTCACCAACCTGTGCCTCAACCAGCTCGCCTCCGCGCGGGCACGCCGCGAGACCTACGTGGGCCGATGGCTTCCCGAGCCACTGCTCGCCGGGGACCCGATGCTCGGCCCGGCCGACACCGCTGAGCAGCGCGAAGCGGTCTCGTACGCGGTCCTCACCCTCATGGAGCGCCTGTCCCCCAACGAACGGGCGGTGTACGTGCTGCGGGAGGCCTTCGACTACCCGCACCGGGAGATCGCCGAAATCCTCGACATCACCGAGGCCGCCAGCCAGCAGATCTTTCACCGGGCTAAGAAGCATGTCGCGTACGGCAAAGCCCGCACCGAAATCGACGAGGCCGCCGCCAAGCGGATCGTCGAGGAGTTCCTCGCGGCCGCCACCAGTGGCCAGACCGATGAGCTCGTACGCCTGCTCACCAAGGACGCCATCTCCATCGGTGACGGCGGTGGGAAGGTTCCGGCACGCACCAAGGCGTTCGAGGGAGCCGTCGCGGTCGCGAAGTTCGTGTGGGGCATGTTCAAGCCCGCCGAGGCCAAGCGCGTCATCGTCGGCGGCTCGCCCGAGATATACGCCTGGACCGCCAATGGCGAACCCGCCGTTGTGGCCGTCGTGGAAGACCGGGTCGTCGCCATCATGTGCCTCGAGGTCACCGCCGAGGGCATCACTGCCTGCCGTACCCAGGCAAACCCCGACAAGCTCGAACGCGCGACCGAGCAATGGGCGGCGGCCGACCATGGGGAGCCCCTGCTCGTGATGTGACGTGTATCACCTATGGCTCCTGTCAGGAAACGGCGGGCTATCCGGTTCAAATGACGAATCCGAACCGGACAGGAGCTGACGATGAGAGTGCTGGTTGCAGGAGCGACTGGAGCGATGGGCAAGCAACTGGTGCCCCGTCTGGTCGATGCGGGACACGAGGTGTTCGCCATGATCCGCAGCGAGTCGGACAAGGCCAGGGCATCACAGCTGGGCGCGGTACCGGTCATCGCCGATGCGCTGGATCGCGCCCAGGTCGAGGCGGCCGTGCGCCAGGCCGCGCCGGAGGTGATCGTTCACCAGCTGACCGCGATCGGGCACATCGACACCCGCCATTTCGAACGCAGCTTCGCCGCCACCGACCGGCTGCGGATCGAGGGCACCGACAACCTGCTCGCGGCCGCACGCGCCGCAGGAGTACGACGGTTCGTCGCCCAGAGCAACGGCGCGTTCACCTACACCCGGACCGGCGGGCCGGTCAAGACCGAACAAGACCCCCTGGATCGCTCACCGGTCAGCCAGATGGCCTCGATGATCGCCGCGATCGAGCACTTGGAGAAGGCCGTGCTGGGCGCCGCCTGGACCGAAGGGATCGTGCTGCGCTACGGCGCGTTCTACGGACCCGGCACCTCCATGGCGCCAGGCTCCGAGCAGTTCGAGATGATCCGCAAACGCAAGTTCCCGGTCGTCGGCGACGGCGGTGGGGTGTGGTCGTTCGTCCACATCGCCGACGCCGCCGAGGCCACGGTCGCAGCCGTGGAGAACGGCGACCGCGGTGTCTACAACATCGTCGATGACGACCCCGCCCCGGTCGCCGAATGGCTGCCGGAACTGGCGGCGATGCTGGGCGCCAAGAAGCCGATGCGCGTACCGCGGTTCATCGGACGGCTGGCCGCCGGACAGGCCGGCGTCGTGCTCATGACCGAACTGCGCGGCGCATCCAACGCCAAGGCCAAGCGCGAACTGGGCTGGCACCCGGCACATCCCACCTGGCGCCAAGGCCTCCAGGTGTCACAACCGCGGTGATCGGTGCGCCGAGCCGGTCGCCGAGGGCGGCCGTGGAAGCGCGATCTCCTCGTCCGGCGCGGAGCAGACTTCGCGTCGGCCGAGGATGCCGTGCAGGAAGCCCCTGATCCGGGCGCTGGACACCCGGCCGGACGATCCGCCGCGCGATCCGAAGGCATGGCTCGTCGCGGCCCAGGGCCGACAGCGCTTACCGCACCAAGGTCATCGAGAGCGCCGCCGCCCTCGGCATCGATGTCGAAGTCGTCCGCCGCGATCCCGCCACCAGGGGTTTGCCGCCCTGCCCAGCCGCTGGGGCGTCGAGCGCACCCGCGGCTGGCTGATGTTCCACCGCCGTCTTGCCCGCGACTACGAAGCCCTGCCGGCCCGCTCCGAGTCATGATCCACGTCGCCATGATCGACCTCATGAGCCGCCACCTCACGGGCGAATCGACCCCGACGTGGCGAGGCGCCTGAACGCCGAGCAGATAGAAGCTGCGGGATCGAACACCCACAAGGCGGCGCTGTGACTCGAACTCGCGCACCTGGACGGGCTCGCGCCCGATCGGAGTCGGGAGGTCGGCCTTCATGGCGCGAGCGCGGTCGAGACGGAACTTCATTCCGAAGAGGCTCTACTCGCGCATTCTCGCGGGCCAGTGCCGTGATCAAAGCGCACCCTGCAGAATTCGGCCCTGCGGCCGTCGGATGAGAAGTAAGATCCTTTTGTGTATCGGCGTGCCGGTTGGTGACCCTCCGTTTCATGCTGGATTGGTTTCGGTACCCCGCCGTGACGTGCCCTGACGGAGCATGTCGGGGCGGACGAGCGCGGATGGAGCACAGCTGACCCGGTGCGGAATCACAGCGAGACCGCTGGGCCTCGGCAGCGGCCAGATGTCCACACCCCTCTGTTTTCGGGTGCGGCCGGATTGCTGGTTGCAGATCTTGAGTGCGCCTACGCTGGCCTGTTCGCCTCGCCGGGCCCCAAGAATGGTCAGCCCGGTAGCTGCGTTGTACGGTCGGAAACCCTCCATCTTCAAGGATTGACATGAGCGACGAGAGCTCTGCCGCGCAGGCGGCATGGGAGCGCGTGGACACGACCATCCCGCACTCCGCCCGGGTGTGGGACTTCCTGCTGGGTGGAAAGGATCACTACGCCGTTGATCGCGAGGTCGGCGAGACCCTGCTGCGGCTGTTCCCCGACTTCGCGATGGTTGCCCGGCTCCAGCGTGAATTCCTCATGCGCGCTGTGCAGTACCTGGTGAGCGAGGCGGGAGTGCGACAGTTCCTGGACATCGGCACCGGTTTGCCCACAGCCAACAACACCCATGAGGTCGCCCAGCGCATCGCACCCGAGACCCGCGTCGTGTACGTGGACAACGACCCCATTGTCCTGGTGCATGCTCGCGCGCTACTCACCAGCGCGGAGCCCGGCGTCACCGACTACATCGATGCCGACGTCCGCTACCCCGACGTGATCCTCAACGGAGCTGCCAAGACTCTCGACTTCACCCGACCCGTCGCCGTGATGATGCTCAGCATCGCCGGCCAGATCACCGATGACGACAACCCCGCGGCCATCATCGACCAGCTGCTGGAACGCCTGCCGTCGGGCAGCTATCTCGCGCTGAGCGACGGCACCAACACCAACCCGGCGCTGGTCCGGGCTGTAGCCAGCTACAACCGCACCGCGGCCAACACCTACCAACTACGCAGCCCAGCACAGATCGCGGCGTTTTTCACCGGCCTCGACCTGGTGGACCCAGGCGTAGTGCCGACGCCGCAATGGCGGCCCGACCCTGACCGCTGGGACGAGCCGACGAATGTCGTGAGCGCCGTCTGCGGCATAGCCCGTAAGCCGTGACAGTCCAGCGAAGAGGCCCAGTGGCCGATAGCCGGCCCCTGCCGATCGAACCCTGCGCCTGAACTCGACCAATACGGTCGACCCGTGGTTTGGCGGCCGTGCTGATCATCGACGGCTGCCACCGCCTGCGCAAGCCGCCGTCCTGCCACCGGCTGAGGAGGAGCTCGCCTGCCGGCGACAGAGGGCACGGCTACCTCAGGTAGCACCCGGCCCAGTCGGCGAGGTGGCCTTTGCGGCATAGACGCCCCAGTGGCCAACGGCGTCGGGCCGGTCGAGGAGCAGGTAGACGCCGGGTACTTTCCAGTCGTTGGGGAGCCGGTTGGCGTATTCACGGTCGAAACGGTGTAGGTGCCTGCTGGGCCGCCCAGGCACCGGTCGGATGGACCAGATCGCCCGGCGGACCGTCATCGCCGAGCGACACTCCATCACCTACAACGTGGTCACGAACGAGTTCGCCACGTTCGGAACCCCGGTGGATCGAGGTTGACGCGGATGTCGACGACGTCGAGCTCGCCGTTCCGCTGAAACGTGGCGTTCTTCAACCCCGACCGGGCTCGATCCGCTAATGAGGGCGCCGACCAGTGTGCCGACGATCATGGGCTCCCCGACCACCTGGAGGTACCCCAGCGCAGCCCGGAAGCGGGATGTCCGGACATCGACCGAGGTCCCGCGCCCCGGGGACTTCCGTCCCCGCAGGCGCGGGCCTACACGCCATCCGGTGTGGCCGGTGTCACCTCGTGGCCGGCCGGTCCGGTGGCGAGCCGGTCAGGCGGCCGCGCCGCTGATGTGGAACGGCAGCACGGCGACGTTCGACGCCACGCCCAGCTCCCGCAGGTCACGGGCGTCGACCCGGCCGTCGCCCGTGACGTCCTTGACCACGTCAGGGGCGTCGTCGAGCACGCCGTTGCCGTCGAGGTCCTTCACAACCGCGACGGTTACCACGCTGTCGACGTCCTTGCCGAACAGCGCCTTGCCGACCAGCCAGGAGTCCCAGATCCTGGCCCCGCTCTGGTCCCGCTGGGCCACCCCTGTGACGTTGAACAGGTTCGCCAGGTTGGTACCAGGCCCGGAGAAGCCCGTCGTGGTGGAAAGCAGGACGACCACGCCGGGCAGCTTGTCGTCCTTGCCAGGCCCGAACGTGCCGGTGCCGCCCTGGGGACCGGTGACCTGCGGCCCGCTCCACCCCGCCGCCTTGAGGCCGTCGCGGTAGTGGATGGACAGCTCCATCGTCCAGGCCGCTCCCTCCACCCCGGTCGACGCGTCGGCCCTCGGCGACTGGATCCGCACGTGGGCGCGCTGCTCGGACCCTGACGCCGTGCCCGCCAGCGCGGGAACCGCTGACACCGCGGTCACCGAGAGTGCCGCCCCGAGCGCCGCCGCCCGAACACCTCTACGCATGTCGTCTCCTCCGTCGGTTGCTGATGTCGCTGATATCAGGAGGGGGTACGGTGCCACCGCGCGTCGCGTTCACGTGAAACGGATGAACGCCGCAGCGATCCGTTCCGTATGCCCCAGGGAACGAGAGGAGGACAGGTGCGGCTGGATGACGAGGCCACGTTGCGGGCGGTCTATGACGATCACGGAGGCGAGCTGTTCGCCTTCGCCAGGCGGTCGCTCGGCGACACAGGGCTGGCCGAGGACGCGGTGCAGGAGACCTTCGTCCGCGCCTGGCGTACCGCGGCCCGCTACGACCACCGGCAGTCGTCCCCGCGCACCTGGCTCTTCGCGATCTGCAGGAATGTGGTGATCGACCTCATGCGGGCGCGGTCCGTGCGGCCGCAGCCCTCGGCCGAGCAGGGGGAGGATCTGCCGGCGGGCAACGATCTGGAGGGGCTGCTGCTCGGCATGCAGGTCGAGGAGGCGCTGCGGCGCCTGTCGCCGGAGCAGCGGCACATCCTGGTGGAGGTCCATCTGCGTGACCGGGCGCCCGCCGAGGTCGCCGCCGAACTGCGGATTCCTCCAGGTACGGTGCGAAGCAGGGTGTTCTACGCGCTCAAGGCGCTCCGCCTGGTCATGGAGGAGATGGGGTGGGACGGTGATTAGCTGCCGTGACTATCAGCCCCTTCTTGGGATGTACGCGCTCGGCCGCCTGCCGGAGAGCGAGACCGCCGCGCTGCTCGCACACGCCGACGGCTGCCCCGGCTGCCGGGCCGAGCTGGACGGGTTGCGCGCGGTGGCCGGCGCGCTCGGCCACGCCGACCCCGACCGCGTGTCCCTGCCGCCCGCGCCGCCGCCCTGGCTGCGCGAGAGCGTGCTGACCGCCGTCGGCGCCCGGCACGCGCGCAGGCGCCTGCGCAGGCTGGCCTGGGCCGGAGGCCTGGCGGCGGCCGCGATCGCGGGCGTGGCGCTGCTTGCCGGGCTGTCCGGCACGGACAGGCCGATGGTGACGTACGGATCGGGCGGCATGCGGGTCTCCGCCCAGCTGGACGCCCGCCAGTGGGGCACGGCCGTGGACCTGTCGGTCAGCGGCCTGACCACCGGCCAGCGCTACCTCGTCTGGCTGGAGCACCGCGACGGCAGCCGGATCCCTGCGGGGAGCTTCACCGCGAGGGGCATGGGCCTGACCATGGAGCTGTCGGCGGCCGTGCAGGGTGACGAGGCGGTCGCGCTCGGCCTGAGCACCGTACCCGGCGGCCCGGCCGTGCTCCGCGCACCGATCAGTCGTTGACGGCCCGCGCCCGATGGGATGCGGGCCGTCCTCGCGTGGTCAAGGCGGCGCGACCATGACTCGCCCACGGTGGAGGCGCGGGCCGATCAACCGGTCCCAGGGCGGACGAGCCCGCTCTCGTAGGCGAAGACGACCGCTTGGACACGGGTGGTCACGTTCAGCTTCATCAGGATCCGGGACAGGTGCGTTTTGACGGTCGCCTCGCCCAGGTAGAGCCGGGCGGCGATCTGGGTGTTCGTCAGTCCCTGCGCCAGCAGCTTCAGCACGTCGGTCTCCCTGCCGGTGAGCGACTCCAGCTCGGCCGCCCGGCTCGTCACACGGGTCGGGTCCGGCTGCCCGGCGAACGCCGCGATCACCCGGAGGGTGACCGCCGGGTCCAGCAGGCCGCCGCCGGCCGCGACCGTCCGCACCGCCTCGATCAGATCCTCGGGCGGGGCCACCTTCAGCAGGAAGCCGCTGACACCGGCGCGCAGTGCGGCCGCGACGTGCTCGTCCTCGTCGAACGTGGTCAGCACGATGACCTTGCTTTGCGGGTGCTCCCGTACGAGCTGCCGCGATGCCTCCAAGCCGTCCATGCGCGGCATGCGTACGTCGATCAGCACGACGTCGGGGCGGGTACGCGCGACGAGGCCGAGAGCCTCGACGCCGTCGGACGCCTCGCCGACGACCTCGATGTCCGGCTCGCCGCTGAGCACCATCCGCAGGCCTACCCGGATCATCGCCTCGTCGTCGACGAGCGCCACCGAGATGGTCATCGGTGACTCCCGAGGAGCTCCCGTGCTTCAGACCTGAAGCGGAATCGGGAGCACGGGAGGGCCTTCAAGAACCGAGCAGTGCTGTTCCGCATGACGGCAACCCCTCTCTTGGCGTGGTTCAGCTGTTCGGATGGGCTGGTGATGACCAGGCCGGCCGGCCCGGGCCTACCGCCGGGCCGACGGGAGGTGAAGCCTGTCGAGGCCACGTAGGACGGGTGTGCGGTGGCAGTCGCCTGTCAAGCAGGAAGATCCGACCCGCGAGAACGGGAATCCCCGGATTCATCCGTGTCGCATCATTATTCCTACCGTGTTCGGGGGAGCGGGAATCGGGCCCGGACGGCGAAGCCACCGTCCGGTTCGGGCGCGGCATGCAGGCTGCCGTGCACCATCGCCAGCCGTTCGCGCATGCCGACCAGCCCGTGGCCGCCGCGCTTCGCGGGTGCTCCAGCCGATTCGCGCGCCACCGGTCCCGGTTCGTTGCACACCTCCAGGGTCAGCGCCTGCTCGGTGTACCCGATGACGACCGCGGTCGGAGCCGCCCCGGCGTGCCGCAGCACGTTCGTCAGCGCTTCCTGCAGCACGCGATAGGCGGTGAGGTCCAGTACCGGCGGCAGCCGCGGCAGGTCGGCCGGGGAGTCCAGGTGTACCACCAGACCGGCGGCGCGGACGTCGGAGATCAGCTCGTCGACCCGGGCCAGCGACGGTACGGGCGTCGGCCGCTCGCCGTCGACACGCTCGCGCAGGATGCCGACCAGGCCGCGCATCTCCTCCACCGTCTGCCGCCCGAGCCGCTCCAGCCCGGCCACGATCTCCTGCTCGGCGGGGCGGTTGGCGAGCAGTCGGCGCAAGCCGCCCAGTTGCAGGGTCATCACGCTGACCGAGTGCGCGACGGCGTCGTGCACCTCCCGCGCGATGCGCGTGCGCTCCTGCGCGACCGCGGTTTGGGCGTTCGCCTCCCGTTCGGCGTCGAGCGCCGCGGCCAGTTCGGCCAGCTTCACCGCCCGTTCGCCGCTGCGCTGCGCGAGCAGCCCCATGTACCAACCCGGCAGCAGGATCGCCGGCACGAAGAACAGCTCCCACAACGACTCGCCGCCGAGGACCGACGTGCCCGCGAAGGACACAGCCGCGACGCACAGCGCGACGGCCGAACGCCGCGGCGGCTCCCGCCATCCGGCCCAGGCGACCGCCCCGATGAGACCGATCATCGCCGCGCCGCCGGCACCCGGCGCGTCGAACGCCACCACGCCGACAGGGAAGCAGGCGGCCGCGACGACCGCACCGACGAGCGGGTACCAGGTCGCCACCACCACGCCGACGCCCAAGACGATCCCCGAGACCGAGATGGCCGCGGAACTGGCGCCGAAGAAGTCGTCGAGGTTCGTCTCCAGGACGGACAGAATGCCGATCAGCGGTCCGAACACCAGCGGGACGAGGCGGGGGTCCTTCAGCCTGGTCATCGTCATGGCCACCGATGGTAACCATGCCCGGTGCCCGCCGAGTCCGCCAAATGGCGGACCGCCGCCGCGTACCGGGTCCCTCGAACGGTTGACCCACGGGAGAGCCGGTCCGTCGAAGCGTGGAGCGATCACGGTACGCAACGGCTGACGCGCCGCCCGGTGTCCCGGCGGGAGAGTTCTTTCGCCAACGACACGCAACCCCGGAGGTACGACATGACCGCCCCTGCCCACACCGCGACGGCCACCACGGACGTGGTCCCCGAAACCGCCGATCAAGCCGGCCGGTTCCTGCGTCGCGTCGGCGGCTGCGCCCTGATCGCCGGCCCCCTGCTCATGTTCGCCGGCATGATGACCTGCCCGCCGCAGAGCTCCGACTCGACGGTCGACTACGTCACCTCGCTTGCCCGCGACAGTGTCCTGACGGAGCTGTCGGCGATCCTCCTGCACTATGGCCTGATCGTCGGCGCGCTGGGCGCGATGGTCGTGCCTGGGCTCATACGCGGTCGAAAGGGGCGGTGGCTGACCATGTTCGGTGCGCTGGCCGCCGCGCTCGGGCTGCTGAACGTCTCCGGCGCCGTGCGCGACGACTGGTGGCGGATGGTCATCGGCCAGCAGCTCCCGATGGACATCGCAGGGCGGATCTCGGACACCGTGGACTGGTCGGCGTTCATGCCCCTGTGGAGCGGCACCGAGATGTTCGCCTTCGTGGGCCTGCTGGCGCTGAGCGCCGGGCTCGCCCGCGCCGGTGTCGCCGGCTGGTGGCAGACCGCCGTCTATCTAGGCGCTTTCGTCGCGATGATGTTCATCCCGATCCACCTGACGTACGTGGTGGGCGGCGTGTTCAGCATGCTGTTCCTCCCGCTCGCGGTGGCCGGCGTGCGCACGTTCCAGCGCGAGCGTGCCGCGGCGTGATCCCGGCGGCGCTGTCGCCGCCGAAGCGCCGGCCGACCGGTGGGGGTGGCGCCGCCGCTCCCGCCCTCACCTTGGAGACCCTCGCGCCGGCGTGGCCGGGCCCCATCGCGCACCGGCCGGACGTCGAGGACGGCGGCCGGTACGGAGCCCGCGGGCGCCTGTACGCCAGGGATGGCCGACCTCGTCGGGAAAGGCGAGCTCACCCGCCTGCTACTCCGCGCCCAGACAGGCGGGCGTGACTGGGCGCCGCTGTTCTCTCAGACGCCGAGCCGGGCGAGGCGTCCGCTCTCGGGCCGCAGCGGACGGGGGTTGCCGGCGTGGGGGAGCCAAGGATGACCGTCAGCGTCCAGCGGCACGTCGACGACAGCGTCGCAGGCGGGGCAGGTGCGGCGGGCCTCGCCGGAGGTCGTGGTGGTTCAGCTGGGGGAGCCGCTGGAAGGGGTATCCACGCGCGCGAGCTCGGCGGTCAATGCCTGCTGTAGCGCGATCCAGACCTTCGAGCCGCACGGGCGGCGCAGGATCTTCGGCCTGCTCGATCGGCATGGTCGGCATCATCCAGCCGGTCAGCTGGCCCGCGTTCGATCTTGTACAGGGCCCCTGGCGGGTGGATCCGGCCCTGACTGCCGGCCATGGACACGTCGAGCGTGGGGGAGCGGATGGCCACTTCCAGCACACCCTTGACTAACCGGACCGTAGTCCGATAACTTCGCGGCATATTCGGACCAGGGTCCGGTTGAGCCGGATCTCGCAGCAGGAGATGAAGCATGCGCAAGACATTGCCTTTCGCCATGATGGCCGGCGCGCTGGCCGTCATGGCGGGCGGAACGGCCGTTTCGCTCGCCGAATCACGCCCCACACAGGCCGCGGACCAGGTCATCTACCACCATCACAAGGAGAAAGGTTCCCCCTGTGAAGGATTGGAGGGATGCACCTTCGTCCAGCTGAAGGGCGACCCGAAGACCGGCCCTTCGGAGGCGATGTTCACCCTCAAGGCCGGTACCCCCTTCTCCCCTCACTGGCACACCAGCCCAGAACGCGTCGTGGGGGTCTCGGGTGTCATGCTGTGGCACGTGGAAGGGCGCAAGACCTACCGGGTCGGCGCAGGTGATTACCTCTACTACCCGTCGAAGGCGACGCATTGGGGCAAGTGCGCCCCGGGTGCCGACTGCGTCTATTACGTGTACGACTCCCAGCCCTACGACTTCCACCCTGCCGGACGCTGAAGCGGCGTTGTGTCGGTCGGACGCCTGGCCCCTCATGAGGACACCTCGGCCGGAACCCCGCCAGCGACACTGCCGGCGACCCGGTCTCAGCCTGCGTCATGTTCCCCTACATGTCGCCATCCGTCCATTGAGCTTTGGCGGCATGTCGACAAGATGGTCGCGTGAGGCCGGATCGAGGCCTCGGACTGGGTGAAGTCGTGGATGAATGCCAGATGGACGACCTCGTCACGGCCCGGTCGCCCCGGGCGCGCAGGGCGTTCAAGTCGCCGCGGAGCACCTCGGCTCCGCGGCGGAGCGCAGCTGAGGAACGGCGGTGCGTCCGGTGCGATGTGGGACAGCGGCGAGGACTCGGGGGCCCTGGCCGTATTAGGGTGCCGTACCAGGCGTTCAGGCAGATGGCATCGGTGACCGAGGTGTCGGCGTCCTCGATGCCCGGCTGGAGGGCGGGATCGTCCTGGGTGAGCGCGGCCAGCGCCGCCATGTGCGCGCCGGCTGAGCTGCCCGCGACGAACAGTGTCGACGGGGACCATGGCCGACCTCGCGGGCGAACCCGTCGTCACCACCCCGGCCGGGGATATGGCAGCGCACGCTGGCCGAGCAGCTGTTTTCCGAGGCCGGGCTGGAGCTGGTGGTCGCCTGCGAGATCGACGAGGCCACCACGGCCATCGAGATGGTCAGCGCCGGGCTCGGTGTAGGGTTCGGGCCCGCATGGTATCTCCGCTCGCCGCTGGCGGCATCGCGGGCGCCGTTTTCTCCCGTACGGCTGGCCGCTCCCAGCGCCGAGCGGGTACTGCGGCTGTTCTGGCGGGAGGGGGCCTACGTGTCCGAGGCGGCCCGCCGCTTCCGCGACCACCTGACTGCCTCACTGATGGCGACTTAGGGATTGCAGACGATCAACCCGCGTGGGCGGCGTGCGTGCGCAGGTCACCTCGCCCGTACCTCCAGGCCGGACTCCAGACGAAGCAGAGCGGTGAGTGCGGCCCGGATCTTGTGCATGTCCTCGGTCAGGAGGTGGGTACCTCCATCATCAGCCGGAACCCACCCTGGGACGTGCGCCCGGCCTCCACCGCACCCCCCACCTGCGCGGCCCGCTCCACCAGTCCGACCAGCCCGCCACCAACAGATTGGGCACCAACAGGCCCGTCGCCGACCGGCTCGGTAGCGGCTTTTGCGTCATTAGGTGGGAGGCCGTCGTTGACGATCTTCAGTTGGGTGCGTCCCGCGCGGTTCGAGGTGGTGATCGAACAGGTGGTGGCGCGGCTGTGCCGCAGGATGTTCGTGACGCCCTCGCGCACGGCCCAGGCGAGGGCCTCGTCCGGCTCGCGGGACGGGGGGATCTCGGCGAGGTTGACCTGGCAGCTGATTCCGGACGATTCCAGCAGCGCCGCGGCCCGGTGCACCTCACCGGCGAACGACATCCGCCGGTAGCCGCGAGCCACCTGACGCACCTCCTGCGCGGCCTCCCTCGCCACCTGGACCAGCGTGCCGATCTCGGTTTTCGCGGCGGGGAGATCGCGGTCCATGAGCCGGGTGGCCAGGTCGCCCTTCAACGCGATCGCGGTGATGCTGTGGCCCAGTCCGTCGTGCAGGTCGCGGGAGATCCGCAAGCGCTCCTTCAGCACCGCCGCCTCCGCCAGGTCGGCCCGCGCCTGTTCCAATTCGGCGGTGACCCGGGCCAGTCGCACGACGACGTAGATCATGGCGCCGGTGATGAGGATGGTAAGGGCGTAGAAGTACGAGCCGGTCACGTTGTGGAAGATGCTTTGTAGCCACCAGAACTCCACCGCCATCATCGTCATCACCAGGACGCCGCCCCAGCGCAGCGGGAGCAGCAGGAGCATCGGCCCGGCCAGCAGCGGCGCGGTTCCGGCCGACCAGCCTGTGAACCCGAGGGCCTCCGGCAGGTAGGTGGCGAGCACCTGCACCGCCAGTGTCGCGGGGAGCCACCGGGACCGGGTGCCAGTGAGAGCCTGCCGTACATGAAGAAGATGCGGCCAGTAGAAAGCGGTCAGCGCCACGAGCCGCCCGGCGTTGACCGAGGTGGAGGCGGTCGTGAGGGAAGCCACGAGGGGGATGATCGTGTAGCCGACCGAGACCAGGACGATCAGCGCGATCCCGAGCCGCCGCGCGAGGATGGAGTTCATGATCGGCCCATTACGACTTCCTGGGCTCCCAGCGGAACCACCTCCTGATCGAGAACAGCGCGACCGCCGCCCACACCGCCAGAACCAGAGTCGGCACAGCTGCCGCCGCTAGGTCGGAGCCGAGTGTTCCAGCCCCGTAGGCGGGGCGGACCGCGTCCACCACCGCGGTGGTGGGCAGGGCGGCGAGGAGTGGGTGCAGCCAGGAAGGCAGCAGGTTCATGATCGGGCCCATCGCCCCTGCGGCGAATCCCGCCAGGAAGAAAAGCGGCATCGTCATGGCAGCCGCGAGTTCCCCGCGTGGGATCGCAGCCGTCCACGCCACCCCCAGCGTCGCCAGCACCGCCGAACCCGCGACCGCGAACACCGCGAACAGCACCGGACTCCTCGGCAGCGGCAGATCGGCCAGGAGGTGTACGGCCACGGCCGACACGATCATCAGGGCGACCGTCTGCGTGACGGTGATTGCGACCTCGCCAAGGAGAATCTGCCGGTCGGTGAGCAGGGTGGTGCGCAGCCGTTTGAGCAGGAGCTGGTCGCGTCGCATGGTCAGGGCGACGGTGATGTTCAGGAACGCGGTCCCCGACAGGATGAGCGCGAGCGTCCCCACGAACATCTGCGCCGCGGCCGTGGTGCCGTCGGCCTGAACGTTGCGCATCAGCGTCGGCATCCCGATCGCCAGCCCCAACGGGGTGATCACGGAGGCGAGCAGCATGCCCTTGTCGCGCCAGAACAGCCGAGCGCTCAGCTTGTAGGTGGCCGTGAGGCTCATCGGCGTGGGTCCCATCGGAAGCGGAAGCGAATGGTGACCAGAGCGAGGAGGGCCCACAAGGTCAGGTTCAGGACGGGCGCGGTCAGTGTCGTGAGCTCGCCGCCCCGGTAGGCGAGTCCGGCGATCTCGACCATCGCTCCGGTCGGCAGCAGGTCGAGTGTCCACTGGACCCAGCCGGGCAGGAGTCCGGTGACGAACGGCCCATATCCTCCGGCTCCGACCACGCTGGCCAGCATGAACGGGATCGTGGCGGGGGCGTTGAGATCGGGGCGGCGGGTCACGATCGAGAAGACGACCCCGATCAGCGCCAGTACCCCGGCCACCGCGACGACGCACGCCGCGAACAGCACCGGCAGCTTGGGTGGCGGGAGGTAGGTGCAGATGTAGAGGATCACCGAGACGAGGGCCGACAGGAGAGTGGCCTGCGTAACGATGTTGACCAGCTCGCCACCGATGATGGCCCGCCCGCGCAGGCCCGAGGCGCGTAGCCGCTTGAGAACCAGCAGCTCCCGCCTGGTCGACAGCGCCACGGCCGTCTGGGTGGTCGCGACGATGGTCAGGACCATGGCGAGCATGCCGAGATGCATGCCGAGCACCACTTCCATGTCGCGGCTTCGGAGTGAGGCGGCGATCAGCAGCGGCAGGCCCGCGCCCAGGAAGACGCTGAGCAGCGCGATGCCACCGACGGCCCGTCCGTCGCCCCAGAACAGCCGCCCGCCCAGCCGCGCCACGGCCAACACCTCACGCACGGGCGTCACCACTCCGGCCAGGGCGGTCGCTTCCGGCAGATACATCGTTTTGGGGAATTTCGTAGCTTTGGGCCAGTTCCAGAAACAGGTCTTCCAGTGACGCCGTCCGGGCCTCCAGGCGGCGTAGGCGCAGGCCGCGTTCGCTCGCCCAGCTCAGCAGCGTCTGGGCGGCCAGGTCGGGGTCAGCGGCCTGGACGACGGCGAGGCTGCCCCGCACGGTCGCGGGCAGCGGCAGCTCTCCGGGACGGATCACGGACGGCAGCTCGAATGAGACCCGCCCCACCCGCGCGGCCAGCGTCTCGGCCATGTCACCGCCGATGACGATCTCACCCCTGTCCATGATGGCCAGTTTCGTCGCCAACTGCTGGGCCTCCTCCAGGTAGTGGGTGGTCAGCAGCACGGTCGTGCCTCGTGCGGCGAGGTCGCGGACGACCTGCCAGATGTTGCGGCGGGCCTCGGGGTCCATGCCGGTTGTCGGCTCGTCCAGGAACAGCACGTCGGGTCGGCCCAGCAGGGCCAGTGCCAGGTCCAGGCGGCGCTTCTCGCCGCCGGACAGCTGCCGCACCTTCGTCTTCTCCTTCGCCGTCAGGCCCGCCAACTCCAGCGCCTCGCTCGCGGGGCGCGCGGCGGGGGGTGAAGTCACGCCAGATCTCGACCGTGTGACCGGCTGTCAGCTCGGGGAAGAATCCGGCCTCCTGCAGCATGATGCCGACGTTGCCACGCACCTGGGCGCGGTCCCTGATCGGGTCGAGGCACAGCACCCTGACCGTACCGGTGTCCGGTTTCTGGAACCCTGTGAGCAGCTCGATCGTCGTGGTCTTGCCCGCGCCGTTGCGGCCGAGCAGGGCGAAGACCGTTCCCGCCTCAACCTCGAACGAAATGTCGTTGACCGCCTGGAATCTGCCGTAGCTCTTGCCGAGGTGGTTCACCTGTATGGCTGGCACGCCTTGATTCTTCGCCAGGGGCGGCGGCGGAGACAGTGAGGAATTCACGACTTCGCGAGCAGGCCGAGTAGGCGACCGGTCTCCGCACGCGGGTTCTCGAAATAGTGCCCGGGCACCACGCCACGGGCCATGGCCGGCTTCTCCTGTGCGTTGGAGCTGGATCAACCGGACTGCAAGTCGGCGATTCTACGCTGCCGCCATGCGTCTGGCCGCCTCGCTCGCCCTGTTATCCCTGGCCCTCACCGGCCTGGTGTCCACCAGCTCCCTGACCGGCACCGCCCATGCCGCCACCTGCTCGCGCGGCAGCGGCCCCGACCTGTCGGGCCGCGACCTCACCCGCGCTACCCTCCCTCCGGATCTGAGCTGCGCGAACCTGCGCGGCGCGAAGCTGGCCGGCGTGCGTCTGCCGCACAACCTCTACCAGGCCGACCTGCGCGGCGCCGACCTCACCGAGGCGGACCTGTCCGGCGTCGACGCCCGCTCCGCGCTCTTCACCAAGGCGCAGTTGCAGGATGCCAAGCTGTACGGCGCACGCCTGGAGGGCGCCGACTTCCGCGAGGCTGAGATGGACCGGGCCACCCTCCACTCCGCCCAGCTCGACGGCGCCCGCCTGAACGGGGCGAGCCTGGTCTCCGCCACCCTCTACGGCATGGACGCGAGGAAGGCGGATTTCAGCAAGGCCAAGCTGGGTCAGGCCATCATGTACGACAGTCTGCTCATCGACACGGTCATGCGCGGCGCCGACCTGAGCGAGGTCATGCTCTACAGCTCCACGATGAATGGGACGGTCTTCGACGGTGCCGTGCTGACCCACTCCCGGCTGGACGGCTCCGACCTGACCCGCGCCACCTTCACTGGGGCCAACATCAGCCGGGTGGACCTGCGCCGCTCGCGTGGGATCAACCTGGCTGGGAGCAAAGGCATGCCCGCCGACCTGCCGGAACCGGCCGAGGACTGCGCGCCGGGCAGCGGCCCCGACTTCTCCGGGCAGGACTTCACTCAGGTCACCGCCTTCCCCGACGACCTGAGCTGCGCCGACCTTACCGGCGCCCGGCTGGACGGCGTCGACCTGTCCTCGGTCAAGCTGCGCAAGACGGTCCTGCGGCGCGTCTCGGCCAACGGCGCCTCGCTGCGCTATCTGAGCCGCGCCGACCTGACCGGAGCTCAGCTCAGCGGCGCCCAGTTCACCAGCGGAAAGCTGGACGGCGCGCGGCTGGTCGACGCCAACCTCACTGATGCCCGCTTCACCAGCGCGGACGCGCGCAATGCCGACTTCCGCGGCGCCACGCTGATCCGTGCGGACTTCCAGAGCGCGATGCTCTCTGGAGCCCGCTTCGCCGGGGCCGACGTCACCGACCTCGATCTCGGTCACGGCGACACCGGCGCCGACCTGTCCGGCTCGCACGCTACCCTCGCGCTCGGGTGGAAGATCTTCTGGGGGATCCTCGCCGGGCTGCTGCTCCTGATCGCCTACGGCATCGCGACAGGCTCGGCCAAGCGCCGCCGCGCTCGCCATGAGCGTGAGGCCCGTGCTGCCGCCCGGCTGGCTGAGATCAGGTCCGAGTTGACTGAGGAGGTGACACGCTTCGGCGAGGAGATCGACGCGGCGGACGACCGCACGCGGGAGGCGAGCGCCACGGATTGGCACCGCGTCCTGGACGCCTACGAGCAGGCCAGGGAGCAGGTGGAAAAGGCGACCGTGATCGGGGACCTCAACCAGGCGCGCGACACGCTGGCCCGGGGGCGCAAGGCGCTGAAGCGGATCATGGACAAATAACGCTTCCCGCCACTGTCCACCTGGGCAAGGCGGTGCCCGAAGTGATGGGGCCGCCCGTGGATCTGGCGCCGGACTGGGGGTCAAGCCTTCGTACCGGCTCAGGGGGCGGTGGGGGTCGCCCAATCCGCTGCTCGCGCTCCGAGCGCGTGCTCGACCGAGTGCGAGGCTCCGGCCGAGTACGCGCCCGAGGTGGATCAGCGCTGTGCCTCAAGCTCGGCGTGAACGCCCAGGACGGCTTGACCGGCCGGGCCGGCCCAGTTGTCGGCGAGCTCTGCCAGCAGCGGACGGGTGGTGTTGAGCACGGCGCCGGAGCGTTCCATGCGGCGCAGCGCCATCTCGTCGCTGACCGGGCTGAGCGACCCGGAGGCATCTACGACGACCTGGACGTCGTAGCCGTCGGCGAGCGCGCTGAGGACCGGGTAGACCACGCACACGTCGGTGGTCACACCGGCGACGATCAGACGTCGGCGACCGGTGTTCTTGACGGCGGCGGCGAAGGTGGGGTCGGCCATCGCGTTGACCACTCCTGTGCGCTGGATCCGCGCGAAGTACTCCGCGGGCATGATCTGCTCGAGGTCGGGGATCAGCGGCCCCTGAACCTGGTCCTCCATGCTGGTGGTCAGCACGGTCGGCATGCCCAGCGCCTTGACCGTCTTGGCCAGGCGGACGGTGTTGGCCCGCAGTTCGTCGTGATCGGCCGAGCCGACCCAGCCGATCGTCCCCACCTGGTGATCGATCAGCAGCACAGCGGCGTCGTCCGGGGTGAAGGGCACGTAAGTCAGGCGCTCGCACGTCACCCAGACCATCCAGAAGCTGGAACGGCGAATCGGCGCCCCGCTGTTCGAACGGACCAGCCGCCGGGTAGCCCTCGCTTCGATCGGTCGAAGGCTGTACGACGACCTCGCGCCGGCGCACGCGCAGATCCAGGTCGGGCTGGACCGGGCCATCGCGGCGGCCAGAGGGATCAGCGGCCTGCTGCACCTCGGGTTCGCCGGAGCCGCAGCCGGCCAGGTGGCGCTGGAAGCCGTCACCGCGTTCCGCGGGCGCCATCCCGACTGCCAGGTCCGGCTGCACGAACTGCACATGTCCGACTTCCTACAGCGGCTGCGCACCGAGGAGGTGGACGTGGCGATTGTCTGCTTTCCTGTCAGGGAACCCGATCTGACCACTGGCCCGGTCCTGTTCACCGAGCAGCGCATGCTGGCGGTCAACGCCGGACACCCCTTCAGCGGTCGCGCCTCGGTGAGCCTGGAGGACCTGGCCCGCGGCGTCCTCCTGCAGCCGCCCACCTCCCTGCCCGCCTACTGGCGTCTGGACCGGGCGCCGCAGACCACCCCTTCAGGAAAGCCCATCCGCCAGGGCCAGGCCACGGAAACAGTCCAGGAAGCACTCGCTCTGGTCGGGGCGGGCGCCGGAATGCTCGTCGTGGGCGCGCAGGCCGTCCGCTACTACGCCCGTCCCGATGTCGTCTACGTGCCCTTTGACGACGCTCCGCCGTTCGAATGGGGGCTGGTCTGGCGTACCACCGGCGCTACCACCCGGGTCAGCGCCTTCGCCCAAGCCGCCGTCCACGAAAAGACCGCGCTATGAACGCCGATTCCAACGGGCCGCTCTCGACTGGCGGTGGGTGTGCCGTGCTCGTCCGGTGACGCTGGAAGACATGCTTGCCTACTGCTCGACTCAGGACGTGAGCGCCCCCTGCTGGCCGGGGGCGCTCGAAGGTCCGGCGGTGCCCCCGCAGCTTCCCCCCGACGAGGGCACCACTAAGTCCAGAATATGACGATTTGTCCAGTTCGCTATGTATGCGACGTGGTGCTCCCCGGATGGCCACGAGATCGAGCCGATCAGCCTCAACGGACGCCGGCGGTTGCGCATCTCAAGGCGCGCTCCCACTGGCGCCCTCTTCTTCGTGGCCTACGTCTGGACGGTCGAAGAGGTCGCGCGCTACGTCGAGCTGGACGACCTCGTCGAGGTCCTCCAGATCGGGGCAAAGCGCCGTTCACGCAAACGATCACCGGCTCCCGGTAAACCGGGGCGTCATGGAGGACCGCGAGATCCCGCGCGGGCTGACCTGATCGCTGAGGAGCGGACGCGGTTCACCCCAGAAGACCGCTGGTCGAGTCGGGGCCGCGGTCAGCGCGGCACCTGCACGGGATCGATGGTGAATGCCTTGTAGAGCTGGGTGACGTCCAGCACCCGCTGGAGCACACCATGGACGTGGCAAAGGCGCAGTCTGCATCCCGCTTGCAGGGCAGCACGCTGTACGTGCAACAGCGCACGCAGCCCCTCGGAGCCGCAGAACGTCAGCGCCGCAACATCTATCTCGACGAAGCGGGGCCGATTCGACAAGGCCGTCTCCATGGCGTCCAGCAGCGTCGAGGTCGTGTTCACATCAAGTTCGCCGGCCACATGCACCACCGAATAGCCATCATGGAAGTGCACATCGGCCGTGAGGATGGTCATGGATGACCTCCTCCTTCTGTTCGAGGGGAGACGTGTGTCGCCCGCACGTCTCATGGCCGACACGTGATCGTGCCGACCCCCAACGCATCGCCGTGGACGCCCGTATGGCGGGCGATGCGTTCGGCTGATCCATGACCTCGATTCCGGGTCACTTCGACCCTGTGGGCGCCCTCCGACAAACCGGGGCCTAATCGAGTGACGAAGCGACGGGATGCCGCTCAGCAGGCGGCTGAACGAGAGGTTCGTTCCCCACTCGTCGATCCTTAACCCGTTTGTGCGTATTTATCCCATGCGCGGCAAAAGACCACTCCATCCACCCCTTGCGAGGATGAGCGAGGCGTCATCGTGTTCTTGCCCGAAGGCACCGCCATCTCGTGCTCGTCGTGAATCCTGCGGTCGTCGGGTCGCCGCCGGAGCCGGCCACGGTGGACATGAGCAGGCTGACCACGGCCGCGCCGGCGGCCACGCTGCCCACCGTGGCCCACGCCACGTCGAACAGGCCGACGCCCTCTCCGCCGATGATGCCCAGGGCCGCGATCGCGGCCGCCCGGACGCCGCGCTCGGCGGCGTCCATCCAGAACGGGCTTGCATGTTGATCTCCTCGTGTGCGGTGGGGGACGAGGAAGTCGCCGGCCACGAAGAGGACTCACTGTCACGTACGGGCTGGTCACGTTGTTGCGCCGTGCGGACCAGGTAGAGGTGGACCAGAGGGTCGATCAAGGCGTGACGTCGAGGCACACGAACGCCTCTTCCACAGCCGTCGCCGATAGGCAGATCGGCCAGGTGCCGTTGGTGGCCGTGCAAGCTGGATCGGCAGGCGCGGAGCCGGTTGCGCAGGGCGGCGGACCTTTCGTGGAGGGTCCAAGCGGAACCCCCACGAAACCTCACAAGATCAAGCGCTGTCGGCTATGGCTCGACGCTCCCGTCCCACATCGGCCCGACGAGGACGGAGCAGCGCCCGCCGCCTTCTTTCACTCTTCGCTGTCGTAGGCGCGCAGCTCGCGGCGCGCCTGATGACGGCTGCGCCGACGCTCCTCCCGCCGGAAGGAGTACCACTCCCGATTCCCACCCCTCGTGCCGCAACCGAACACGTAGAAGGCGGGGGCACCCCAGTGGCAGCCGCCCTTGCGGTAGCCCAGGGACGCGCTCTCCGCGGTGATCTCGTCCGGCAACGTGCACGGCCCGAACCGATGATCATGCACGGGCAGACAGGTCACCATCGGCCGGTCGGCCATCCGCACCCACCAGGGCCGGGTCTTGTCGGTCTTGCTCATACGGTCACCTTTCGGCTCCGTGACGCCCCAGGATGGGGCCGTCATGGGACCGGGTGCATCGTGATCACCTCCGATTCCGCGCACGACATGCCAGGGCCGAAAGCGACATCGCCGCTCAGAACCCGCCTCCGACGTTACCGCGAGCCGCAGCAGCGCGCGCGTGACGAGACCGCTCTGTCAGCCCCCGCCGGACCTTGCACGGCACGCAACCGAAAGCGCGGCGGTCACATCCGCCGGAGCCGGCTTGGTGCCCGGGGCGTTCGTGCTCGGCGTGCTGCTGGTGGAGGCGAAAGACAACCTGCAGCGTATGCTCGCCGCCGTCCCGCTCACCTACGGTGAACGGGCCGCCGTCGACGACGGCAAGGCGACCTTGGACCCCGCTAGGAGAGTCCGTGTCGGCGTCGACGCGATCGGTCCGCTCTCGCCTGGTCCCGCCGCTCCTCCCGAGGGGTGGCCACGATCTTCCTGGTCAACGGGAGCGGAGCGATGTGATGAGCGCGGCGATGGCGTCGAGGATGCGGTCGAGCCCATGCTGGAAGCGCTCGACGGGGGCGAGATGGGCGGTGCGGGAGTCCAGAACGGACCGGCTGAACAGGGGGAAGGCACCGGACACGACGACTTGGCGCACGTACGGCCCGATGTAGTCGCGCTTCCAGCGCTCGGGGTCCAGGCCGGTGCGGCGGGCCTCCTCCATCCAGCCGATTTCGCGGCGGATCGCGCTGTGGACGTAGTCGTTGAGCATGCCGGCGAAGCCGGTGATGTCGTCGATGTCGAGTCCGGTCCCGTCGAGCGCGTCGAGCGCGAACTCGTGCACGCGCAGCAGATTGGGGCCCAGCGTCGGCCGGCTGGTGAGCAGCGCGATGAGCCAGGGATGACGTAGACCCGTGGTACGGATCTGCCGGGCCAGCAGCGTCAGGTCGGAGCGCCAGTCACCTGAGGGGCTGCCGGGGAGCTCGATCTCGCCCATCGCCATGTCGATCATGAGATCGAACAGGTCGTCGCGCCGGGGCACGTAGCGGTAGAGCGACATGGCGCCGGTGCCCAGCTCGCACGCGATACGCCGCATGGTCGCGGCTTCCACTCCCTCGGCGTCGGCGATCTGAACGGCCGTTCGGGTGATCTGCTCGCGGCTGTAGCCGGGGCGCCGCCCCGGCCCGGAGCGTTCCTGCCGCTCCGGCTGCATCCAGATGCTGGTCGGTTTCTCGTCGGCCACATGCGCCCCTCTCCCCGTTTGCGTACATGGTACCTGAATGGTTATGGTCCCATTTCAAGTACGCAGTACGCGAATGGAGGAACACGTGGATAGATCGCTTCGCACAGGCGTGATCGGCGTGATGCTCGGCATGATCACGGCCCCGCTGGACGGCATGATGCTCGGCCCGGCCCTGCCGGTGATCGTGGGGGATCTCGGTGGCCTGGAGTACTTCTCCTGGGTGGCGACGGCCTATCTGATCTGCATGGCCGCCTCGACGCCGATCTGGGGAAAGGTTGGTGACCTGTACGGGCGCAAGCCGGTCTACATGGCCGCGATCGTGCTGTTCCTGCTGGGGTCGGGGCTGTCGGGGATGTCGCAGGACATGATCCAGCTCGTGGGCTTCCGGGCGCTGCAGGGGCTGGGTGCCGGAGGGCTGATGGTGGGCGCCCTGGCGCTCATCGCCGAATTGGTGCCACCCCGGCAGAGCGGCAAGCTGATGGGGCTGTTCGGGACGATGATGCCCATCGCCTTCATCGCCGGACCGCTGCTCGGCGGCCTGTTCGCCGAGCAGTTCGGCTGGCGTTGGGCGTTTTACGTCAATCTCCCCATCGGGGCCGCCGCCTTGCTGCTCATCGGCACCGCCGTACGGCTGGAGCCGCGGCGGATCAAGGCGAGGATCGACTACCTGGGGGCACTGCTGCTGACCGTCGCGTTGGTGGCGCTGAGCCTGGTCGCGAGCTGGGGCGGCACGCAGTACGCCTGGGATTCTGCTCCGATCCTCGCGCTGGCCCTGGCCGGGCTGGTGGCGCTGCTGGCGCTGGTACGTGTGGAGCGGCGCGCCGCCGAGCCGATCGTCCCCCTGCGGCTGTTCGCCGACCGCAACTTCACCCTCGCCCAGGTCGTGCGCTTCCTGGGCGGCGTCGGGATGGTGGTCACGGCCACCTTCCTGCCCCAGTACATGCAGTTGGTGCAGGGCGCCTCGCCGATCGCCAGCGGCATGCTGATCCTGCCCTCGATGCTCGGCATGGTGGTCGTGCTGATCGGCACCGGCCAGCTCATCAGCCGCACCGGCCGCTACCGGGTCTATCCCATCCTCGGCGGTGCCGCCTTCACCGCCGGCATGCTCGTGCTGCTCCTCCTGCGGCCCGGCACCAACCTGGCGCTCGCCTCGGGTCTCACTCTGATCAGCGGCGTAGGAGTGGGCCTGCTGATGCAGAGCACCACGATCATCACCGTCAACAGCGCCGAGCCGCGTGACATGGGAGCGGCCAGCGGCTCGGTCACCCTGTGGCACACGATGGGGGCTTCGCTGGGTGTGGCCGCGCTCGGCGCCCTGTACACCACCCGGCTGCAGGACACGCTCATCGCCGGCCTCGGCGCCGAATCCGGTAGCCGGATCGCCTCCGGTCAGCTGACGGCACAGGCGCTCCAGCAGCTCCCGGCACCCGTGCGGGAAGTGGCTCACTTGGCCGTCTCCAGCGGCATCCATGCCATGGCGCTCGGCGCGGCCGTACTGGGGGTCATCGCGTTCGCGCTCTCCTGGTTCATCCGCGAGGTCCCGCTACGCGACCGGACTCCCGCCGAACCCGCCACCGCGGCAGCGTGAGGGCCCGCATGCCGGACACACGACAGAGCGTGCATGTGGGGATCGCCCTGGACGTCATCTGCGCGCACTCCTACCTCGGCTACAGCCGCTTCACCCGCGCGGCAGACCGGCTTCGGAGCGAGGACGTCGCGGTGACGGTCGAGTTCCTGCCCTTTGAACTCGCCCCCGGTGCCTCCACCGAAGGGCGGCCGTTGCTCGCCGTCCTGGAGCAGACCTTCGGCCCCGAGGCCGCCGCCGGCACGGCGAGCTTCGCCGCGCGCGCGGCGCTGGAGGGCCTGCGGTTCGAGTACGGCAAAGCCATCGCCACCGGCACCTTCGAGGCGCACCGTCTGATCGCGAGCGCCGCCCTCCAACACAAGGCCGAGTCGATGGTGGAACGCCTCTTCCGCGCGCACTTCACCGACGGGCTGCACATCGGCGACCCCGCCGTCCTGGCCCGGCTGGCCGCCGAGGTCGGTGTCGTCATGGACAGCGTGCCGACCGGCGAACTGCACGCCCGGCTCGAGCGTGTACGCCGGCTCGGCATCACCGGCGTCCCGGCCTTCCTGATCGAGCGACTGCCTCCGCTGGTCGGATCCCAGAGCGAGAACACGCTGTTCGCGGTCCTGAAAGAGGCCGCACAGATGAACGGAGAACACCATGTCCGATAGGCAGCTCAGGCTGACCGTCATCGTCGGCAGCGTCCGCGACGGCCGCATCGGCCCGACCGTGGCCACCTGGTTCGCCGGCCAGGCGGTTCCGCGCCAAGCCGGTGGCGTTCGTGTCCTACGGCGGCCTGTCGGGAGGCCTACGGGCGGTGGAGCACCTGCGCGCGGTCTTCGCCGAGCTGCACGCCGTCACCACGCGGGACGCGATCAGTGTCCACGGCGTGGGAGTCCTTCGGGAGTGACGGACAGCCCAAGGACCCGCACGGGCCCGCCACCGCCGCCAAGACCCTCCTGGACCAGGTGACCTGGTGGGCGCGAGTGCTGCGCGACGCCAAGGCCACCACCCCCTACACCGTTTGACAGAAAGGCATGATCATGACGACCTTGACCGGCAAGACGGCGCTGGTGACCGGCGCGAGCAGGGGAATCGGCCGGGCCATCGCCGCCCGGCTGGCACGGGAGGGCGCCCGGGTGGCCGTGCACTACGGCAGCAACGAGACGGCGGCCAAGGAGACGGTCTCGGGCATCGAGGCGGCAGGAGGACAGGCCTTCGCACTCCGGGCCGAGCTGGGCGTGCCGGGAGACGCCGAGGCGTTGTGGGCCGCGTTCGACACGCAGGCCGACGGCCTGGACATCCTGGTCAACAACGCGGGAATCCTCGGCGGCCAGGCCGAGATCGAGGGCGTGACCCGGGAGGGCTTCCAGCGGCTGTTCGCGGTCAACACCGCGGCGCCGTTCTTCATCACCCAGCTCGGCCTGCTGCGGCTGCGTGACGGCGGCCGGATCATCACGATCGGTACGATGCTGACGCGGGGCATGGCCATGCCCGGAGCGATCGACTATGCCATGTCCAAGGCGGCACTGGACGTGCTCACCTCGGTGCTGGCCAAGCAACTGGGGTCGCGCGGCATCACCGTCAACACCGTGTCACCCGGCGTCATCGACACCGACATGCACCAGGGACGCCTGGTCGGCGAGGCCCTGGCCTGGCTGTCGTCACTTTCGCCGCTGGGCCGGCTGGGCACGCCGGAGGACGTCGCCGACACGGTGGCCTTCCTGGCCTCGGGCGACAGCCGCTACGTGACCGGGCACCACCTGGACGTCTCCGGCGGGACGCTCGTGTAGCCAGAGCGCCGTCAGGAGAATCGGGCACGCGTCAGTCGCCGGCGGCTTGCGCGCCGTGGACCACCTTCGGCAAGTGGACGAGCTGCGAACCAAGCCAACGGGGTGGACCAGGCCGAGGCCGGCTCCCGGTAGTTCCTTCTCTCAGCCGGTAGATTCTGGGCGGGTTGCGGGGGCGGGACACGGAGCCGGCCGAGGTCGCGAGGCTGGTGGCGGAGGCGCGGTCGGGTCCGAGCGGCGTCCTGGTCGTGCGCGGCGAGCCGGGGATCGGCAAGTCCGCCCTGCTCAGGTCGGCATCGTCGACGACTTCGCCTATCCGTTCCCGGTCACGGTGATCTGCCGGCTGCTGGGAGTGCTCCGCGAGGACGAACCACGATTCCATGCATGGTCCGAGGCGCTCATCGAGGTCGGAGACCCCACCACCGGAGAGTACGCGGAGCGGCAGCGGCGACGTTCCACGGCCAATGCCGACATCGGTCAGTACTTCGTCCGAGGGGGCGCCCGACACGGTGCTCTCCGCCATCGCTCGCTGCCTGACCGCGCTTTCGACAGCATGGCAGGCGGGAATCCTCGCACCGCCGGCGGCGAAGCATGGGCGGATCCAGGGCGGGCCGGCCCGGCAGGATCGTGGCTTCCACGGTGTGGGAGATCATGCACGCGGCTGGTCTCGATCCGGCGCCCGACGGGCCGAGCCGGCGGCAGTTCGTGTCCGCTCAGGCTCGCGCGTTCATCGCGTGTGCCTTCTTGGTGGTCGAGACGATGCTGCTCAAGTGGCTGTATGTGCTGGTCTTCATCGAGCACGCCGCCCGGCGACTGCATCTGGGTGGGGTGAGCGCGTATCCGACCGGGGCGTGGACGGCGCAGCGTGCCCGCAAGCTGGTCATGGACCTGGGGGAGTGCATCGCCGGGCTGCGGTTCTTGATCCACTGATCGGGCCCCGCTCTTCACCGTCGCCTTCCGGGTGGTGTTCACAGCCGAAGGGCTCCGGACCATCACCATGCTGCCGCGGACGCCGAGGACGAACGCCATCTGTGATCGGGGCATCGGCACCCTGCGCCGCGAACTCCTGATCCTCAGTAAACGCCGTCTGGCCCTTGTGCTCCGCCAGTACTTGAACCACTACAACGAGCACCGGCCGCATCAGTCCCGGAAACAACTAGTCCGGACACCGCAACGCAGCCCGCCCGCGACGTGACCCACCTCAACGACCTGCGATCCATCCGCAGAAGACCCGTCGTCGCAGGCACGATCAACGAATACCACCACGCCGCTTGACCGCGGCTCAGCATCAGGCTGTCACCGTTGAATAGAAGGGCATCCGCTGGGGCGGCCGACCACTCGCGCCCGCAGCCTGAAACCATCACGCAACCCGGTGATCATTCCGGTCCGCAGCACTAGATCGTGCCGAACCAGCCCGGGAGGTCGAGGCGGAAGAAGTCGGGCGGGGTGACCTTGCGGAGGTCGGACTCCAGGGCGCGGAGACGGTCGGCGCCGAGCCGGTCCGCCCATTGTTGGCGTAGTTGGTCGAAGATGCGGGCGGAGCGGGTGAGGGCGTCGATGCCCCACGGCGTCAGGCGGACGATCTTCCGACGCGTGTCCTGGGGATCCACGCTGCGTTCTACGTAGCCGAGGCGTTCGAGGGTCTCGATCGTCTTGCCCGCGGCCTGCTTCGACACACCCAGGGTGCGGCCGAGCTCCACGGCCGTGGTGCCGTTGCCGATGGACTGCATGACGAAGCCGTACATCGGACGGGTGTGGGGGTGCCCTTGGCGGGCCAGTTCGGCGTTCAGCTCGTCGATGATCACACGGAAGCCCATCAGGAGGCGGAGCGGAAGCTCGAAGCCGGGCGGATCACTTGACACGATAGACAACCTCATTTACTGTTTTAGACAACTTCATTGTCCATCTTAACGAGAGTCATCGCCTTGACCGTCATCCGCAATGCCGAAGCCCGCCGTTCCGAAACCCCCAGCGGCGTCATGACCACTTTCGCCTCGCCGACCCAGGGTGGTGCGAGCCGCTCCGTGTGGCGGGTCGATGCGCAGCCCGGCGCTGCGGGCCCTGTGCACGACTTCGACGTCGAGCAGGTGTGGACCTGGATCGTCGGCGGCGCCACCGTCGAACTGGGCGGCGAGTCGTTCACCGTCGCCGCGGGAGACACCGTGATCATGCCCGCGCGCACGGTCCGCCAGGTGTCGGCCGACGCGGAGGCTGGTTACACCGCCGTGGTCACCGCCGCCGCAGGCGCCCGCGCCATGAGCGCCGACGGCGCAGACTACGGCGTCCCGGCCTGGATC
Organism: Nonomuraea sp. bgisy101; assembly: GCF_057708945.1. Classification (NCBI taxonomy): domain Bacteria; kingdom Bacillati; phylum Actinomycetota; class Actinomycetes; order Streptosporangiales; family Streptosporangiaceae; genus Nonomuraea; species Nonomuraea sp. bgisy101. The sequence continues at coordinate 60,830 of NZ_JBYITD010000039.1, read as the reverse complement.
GCCTGACCTCAGTTCTCCCTTCCCCGCCCCGGCGTGCTTCCCGGTCTGCCTGCTTCGGGCGCGGATGCTTCCTGGTCCACGACCTACCTGGTCCGCTCTTCTCAGCCTCGCTCTGACTTGCGTTCTCAAGGAGACATCTCTCGGCGTCACCCAGCACCCGCACGTGGTCGGCGACGGCGTTGGAGCATCGCGGGACAGTGCTCGCGTCGCAGGGAGCGCAGCTTGTTTCCTGCACGGGTCCGTCTCCACGTCGCGTCCTGGCAGGCGCGGGCAAGCACCTTGATCGAGCGGGCGAGTTCGGTGTCTGCGGGCAGCGGCCGATGCACGTGCGCGTCGGTGCGCAAGATGTTCGCCAGGACCATCGCGTCGGCATGGTCGGACTTCTTGCCCGAGGCTGAGTGGCGCTCGCGACAGCGGGCGACAGCCATGGGATTGATCGGGTAGATCTGCCGACGGGCCGCACGAAGCCCGGCGACCAGGAGGCCGCGGGGTGTTTCGATCATGAGGGGGATCGGGGCGGGTGTTGGCGTTGTCACCGGTCCGTGCCCTGGCGGTCTGACATCCGATGAGTCGTCCGTGATCCCGGCGGCCATCACAGCTCCCCGTCTTCGTTGAGGGCTGCACGCCCTGAGACAACCGAGGGATCTTCCGCGCTGGCGGGCTCGAACCACGGAACCGATCCAAGCGCACAATCGGTCTGCGACACAGGAACGGGCGCAGTCCCGGCGGCGACTCCCGCCTTGTCTTGAGGCCTCTTCGAGCCGGGGATATCAAAGGAGCCCACCGTCTGGACCGAGCCCGTTCGGAACCCATGAGGGCTATCAAGGAGCGGGCGGCACGGTCCGGACGCCGTTCAAGCGGCATCGCCATCGGCCCTGGTTGTCTCGCGGGCAGCGGGATGTGAACCGCTCGCATGCCCGTATCCGAGCCATCGGGGAGCGTGTCATCGCGACCCTGAAGCCCTGGAAGGTGCTGACCAAGCTGCGCTGTTGCCCGCATCGTGCGACCGCCCTCGTGCAGGCGATCCTCTTGCTGCAGCTCATTGAAGAGGGCCGTCACTGAAGCTTTTGTTGGTTGCCGGCTGCCAGCTCAGGCCGTAGTTGGCCAGGTAGTCGCACAGGGTGCCTGAAATGTGTGAAAGATCGGGATGGTACGGTTCGGCCATCCACGACGGGAGGCGCGCGGGGGCGGTCATCACCGGAGGCAGCGACAAGGCATCCGGTGCGCGCCGTCCGCGAGGGCACGCTGGTGTCCGGACAGTCGCTGACCCCCAGCACCGTTCCACGAAGGGCTCCAGCACTGTGCGCACGGCACCGGTCCTCGCCGTCCTGGCGGCAACTCTCGCAGGCTGCGGAATGCTGCCGCCGCTGACCCTGCCCACCGGCAAGGACCGGCCGTCCGCCTCGGCCGGCACGTCATCCCCCGCCACCTCCACCGCCACTCCGCAGGCCACGCCGTCGCCGTCGCCCTCCGCAGGCCTCACCATCGCCGACGCCAAGCGGGCCGCCGCCGACTGGCTGGCCAAGCACAACCGAACGGTGCGGAACCGCGCCTGGTGGGACGATCCGGCCGCGATCGACGAGCTGTTCTGGGACGGCACCAGGCATGAGGCGGTCATCGACCGGGGGGCGGTGGAGGACGGCGACAAGCGCAAGATCCGCAAGCCGATCCGGCTGACCGGCCAGGTCTACTACGTGCCCCGTGAGCAGACCATGCCCGACGGGCAGTGGTTCCTGCTCCAGGCCACTTACGCGGGCCAGGACCGGGCGCACATCCTGACGTTCTGGCGGCCCACGGGCGGCGGGTTCCGGCTGGCGGCCAAGAGCCCGCTGCACTACGGCCAGCGGATGCCCGAGCCGCGGCGGGACGCCGAGGGCTACGTCACGGCCATGCCGGGGGTCTTCGGCAGGCTCGTCGCCCAGGAGTACATGGTTTTCTGGGACTACGACATCCACGACCAGGAGGGCAGGAACGGCTACCGGCTGGCCAAGGACAACTACAGCAGGCGCGCCTACCGCATCGTCTCCAAGGGGATGTACATGGGTTACCACTCCTACAGCCGACCGTACGGCTTCCGCACCGCGGACGGCGGTTCGTTCCACGTCTTCAGCATGCTCAACGACCCCAAGTCCATCACGGCCGTTCTCACGTTGGGCGTGGCCACCCGCGGCAACGGCAAGATGATCCACGAGATCGCCGGCGACTGGTACTCCTGAGAGGGCGGTTCGAGAGTTGACGTTCCTTTCGTCGTTGGCGTGGGGTGAGGCGAGCTCATCAGGGGGCTCGCTGCCGGGCTACGGACGCGGCTGAGCGAACAATCCCGGCCCGGCTTCACCGAGGATGCCCTTGCTGATCGGGCGCTTCAGCTTGGACCGGATGTTCTCGGTGTTCTGGGGATGGCCGCCTCGCGCGTGTCGATCTACCCGAGCAGCCAGGTGCCCGGGTCGGAGCCGGCGTCGGGACTGGTCATGCGCCGCGCCAGGTCGGGGTGGAGGTGCCGGTCAGGCGTCGGGTCATCACGTCGGTCATCGCCCGGTACACGCGCCATTCGGAGCCGGCAGGGTGGTGTTCGAAGTCGCGCACCCCGAGCGGCGAGGCGGTCCAGCAGCGTGCGCTCACTCACCCGGCCCTCCCAGCACAACCGAGCCCGCCAGCCAGAATGACGGAATCCCGGACATCGACTCTCGAACCGCCCGCTAAGCAGATGCAGGTCGCTCGGGCCGCGGGCACGCTAATCTCGCTCCCACACGAGGTTGTCATTGTCCACCAAAGTGTCACTGTCCGAACGATGACGGTAGGACGCCTCAACCGACCTGGTGGACTCGGTTGGACAGGGAAAGGTATAGGCAACCGCCAGCATGTCACCGGATTTTCTTCCGTGTCCGGAAAGACGTACCTTCTGGCCATGACACCATTCCCCGCCTGCGAAATCGTCGTCGAGGGTGATGTCGTAGGAGTCGCCGTCCTTGCTGATCGTCAGGGCTAGGCTGCTCCCTCCGGGCCGGTCATTCTCCGTTGCCCGCCAGGTGCCTTCAAACGATGTGGGACTGGACGGCCGTCCATCCACATAGGCAAAGACGCCAACTGTAGCGGTGGCTACTGCGGCCAGCGCGGCCAACACGGCGGCGATGGCCTGCCACTTGTTGCTCCTGCCCGCGGGGCCGCTGCTCTCCATGGATCAAGTATTAGCAGGGCGATTTGCTCGGAGAATAGAGAGTGTCAATATCGCCTCAAAAATGGGATCTGGCCCATATTTCGTGATCGATACGGCTCCGCTTGGCTGGTCAGCCGGATTGGGCGTTGTGAGTCGCGCCGGGATTGATGGAGGCTCCATCGGTTGGAAAGGATGGACCCCACGCCAGGTCGAGGCCTCCGGGCACCTCGAGGTGGCGGCCACGTCCCCGATGTGCTCACCATGGCCGGCCTGCCCAACGTGATCGGGTCCTCCACCAACCCGACCCTGCCGTTCGGCCGCGACGCCCTCGGCGAGCATTTCGGGATGAACGTGTCGGCGCACGGTCTGAAGAGCGACCTCTCCGGCGACGCGGCCATGACCCGCGACCGCATCCGGGCGGGCACGATGGGGGAGCGCAGCCGGCGTAGCGCCTCTACACGCCACGGTTCGGGCTCCTTGTCGGCGGCGGCCCGGGGTTGTAGGCGTTCGGTTTCCTGGAGGCGCCCACGCTGAATGACTTGCCGTTCATCGTGCGGCGGTAAAAATGAGCACCCCGTACTCATGTGCTCACTTCCCGTGGGTGTGACAGTGGGCGCCATGAGCAGCAGATTCTTAGCAACCCTCGCCGGACTCATCAGCCTGCTGGCGGTGAATCTCGTCTCGGGCACGGCGGCCCAGGCCGTCGCCACCCGAACAGTCACCGTCACCATCACCCACGTTGAATGCATCGACAACTGCAGGAACGAAGGGCTCGAAGCCGCGGGAGAGGGCCCGGCCGATCTCTACGCCAAGGTGTGGATCAACGGGCAGAAACAGCCGCCGGGAAGCAGCGACGACGATCCCTCGACGCCGCACGAGGACGACAAGTCCCTCGTCACCCCGTACTGGGTGCTGCCCGCGCAGGTGCCGGACACGGTGCTGAACATCCCGGTCAGCATCCAGATCTGGGACCACGACAGCACCTCGGGTGACGACCTGGGCGACATCAGCCCGCGTAACGGCGACAACAACCTCGACTTCCGGGTGGACCATCTCACCGGCAAGTGGATCGACCACACCGGCCAGGAGGACAAGGTCAGCTGGCCGCAGTCCTGTTCGGTCGGCGACGGCGGCGATGACGACGAGCCCCGCGTCAAGGTGTGCTTCGACATCAGCATCGATTCCAGCAACGGCGACACCGACGGCGACTTCCTGCTCGACGGGTGGGAGCGCTGGGGCTACAACGCTGACGGCGACGCCACCATCGACGTGGACCTGCCCGCGATGGGCGCCAACTTCCGGCGCAAGGACCTCTACCTGGAGATCGACTGCCTGTTCGGCACCAACCACAACCACTGCCCCGTCCAGGGCGCGGTGCAGGCGGTCGTGCAGTCCTTCGCCGACGCGCCGGTGGTGAACGCCGACGGCTCCTCGGGCATCCAACTGCATATCGATATGGGCGGCTTCTACGGCCAGGCCGCCGGCGTGGCCACGAACGTGCCCAGAGCAGGAGGCGGCGCCGTCGGCACCTTCGGCAACTACGGCGGAGGCGGCGACCAGATCAACGAGGCGGGCAACCAGGTCATCGACTGGGACGGCGCCGCGGGCCGCGCCGGGACGAACTTCTTCACGCTGAAGAACATGAACGCCGCCCGCGACTTCGTCTTCCGCTACGCGTTGTTCGGCCACCAGACCAATTACCGCGCCGCGACCAACGACTGCACCACCGGCTGGGCCAAGGGAATCCCCGCGGTCAACTTCATGGTCACGCTCGGCGGCACCAGGGGCACGACGGGCAACCAGTGCTGGGGCGTCAACGCCAACGGGCTGTCCGTCGGCAACCAGAACCAGCAGGCCGGCACGCTCATGCACGAGTTCGGCCACGCGCTGGGACTCCAGCACGGCGGCCGCGACGAGTTCAACAACAAGCCCAACTACCTGAGCGTCATGAACTACACCATGCAGGACTGCAGCGTCACCGCGGTGGCCGCGGCCGGTCTGCCCGGAGGCTGCGACTACTCCCGGATCGCGGTCGCCCCTCTGAACGAGGTGCTTCCCCCCGGGCTGGACGAGTGCCAGGGCAACGGCATCCCCGCCCTGGGCTGGATGGACTGGGACGGCGTCGGCGGCATAACCGGCGTGACCTGCCCATCACCGGCGAACGCGAACGTCTCGGCCAACATCAACGACGACACCGGCAACGACCTCAACAACGACGGCGACTGGGACCCCGGCGAGCCGCCGCTCCTCAGCCGCCTCGACGGCTTCGAGGACTGGAACCGGCTCGACTACGGCTTCCGCACCAGGGAGAACTTCCGTACGGCCGGCACCCCCACCGAGAACGAGCCGGACTGGGACATCATCCAGGCGGCCCGCGCCAACCTGGCCACCCTCGTGAAGCCCGAGCTCAAGGTGGATCTCACCGGACCGGCCGACGCCACCCCCGGCGACACGCTGACCTACGCCACCACGCTCGCCAACCCCGGCCGCGGCCCGTCCCTGCAGACCCGGCTGGGCACCGAGGACGTGGACACGCTCGTCGTCGGCCGCTCGCTCTCGCGCACCGCGACCGTCGAGGTGCCCTGCGACACCGCCGACGGGACCGTCCTGACCCGCGAGGCGTCCGCCGGCGGCGAGGACATGATAGGCAACCGGGTCACCGGCGAGGACTCGCTGACCACCACCGTCCACGCGCCGAAGCTGACCGCAGGGAAGACCGCCACGGCCCGGGTGAACGCGGGCGAGGCGATCACGTACCGGATCAGCTACGAGAACACGGGCAGCGGGGACGCCTCCGGGGTCGTCGTCACCGACGTACTGCCGAAGGACGTCTACTACAGCAAGGCCCTGGACACCGGAGCGGGACCCCAGCCGACGACGGTGGTGCGGAACGCCGACGGTACGACCACGCTCACCTGGCAGATCGGCGCCGCGGCCGGTGGGTCGGGCGAGAAGACGATCGAGTACACCGCCCGGCCGAGCCTGCTCTTCCTGCCCGGCGCCGAGATCACCAACGCGGCGACGCTGACCTTCACCAACGGGAACGGCTGCACCTACGAGCCGGTGAAGGCGTCGGCGACCACCGAGATCACCGAGGTGCCTGCCACGCGCAACCCGCGCAGCCAGGGGTACTGGAGGACGCACGAGCAGGAGTGGACCGCCGAGATCCTGGCCCGGATCCAGGCAACCGACCAGCGCTTCGACACCGGAGGCGACGGCGCGCTGTCGACCGCCGAGGTCACGGCGGTGTTCTCGCCCGGGCCGCCGCACGTGGGCATCCTGCGCGTTCAGCTGCTCGGGACGTACTTCAACCTGGCGACCAGGAGGATCAACGCCTCGACGGTCATCAGTTCCGAGACGGCCGACCGGCACGACCTCCGCAACGTCCGCGGCGCCGCCCTGTTCGGGATCAGCACGCTGGCGCTCCCGGTGGAGGGCAACACCGGCACCTACAGTGACGCGATCCGCGCCCTCGACGAGATAAACAACAACAACAGCGAGGTGTACTGAGCTGACGCGCCGGAATCCGACTCCGGATCCCGGCGCGGCCTCATCCCATGAGCTGCTGCATGAAGAAGGCGACGAGCTCGGCGTCGTAAAGGCTGCGGATGTCGCGGTGTTCGATGAGGCAGCTCATCGACGGGCTTCGCCGGCGGGTTCGTGGCGGGGCGCCAGGATCGGCCTGCCCGCTGCTGGCTATCCTGTGGCACGTCGAGCCAGGTACGGCTCTCCACCACGAGCCCACCGGGAGACGACGACCGTGACAGCCTCCCAGCGCCGGAGCACATGGGCGGCGACGACGCTGGTGGCGCACGTGGTCATGGCTCTCCTGACGGTGCTCATCCTGGCGGGCGTCTGGCACCTCGGCGTGGACCTGTGGCAGATCTTCGCCGCGGCGGGTGCTGCCGTCCTGCTGCATGTGGGAGCGGCGGTGGCCCATCGACGGCCGTGGGCAGGTTACGCGGTCGGCGCAATGGCCATGCTCGTCCTGGTGACGACGCCCTTCCTGGGTTGGTCACCGACCATGCTGCCCTCGGCTGCGTGCTTCCTCCTGACGTTGTGGCGGCTGACCACCCGGGTCTCGGTCAGGGCCTCGGTGGCCGCGTTGGCCGTCGCCGCTCTCGGGATCGTCCTCACCGAGTTGGTGGCGTGGTCCCGGATGCCCTCTGACGTCCCTGGATGGACCCGCCTGGTCGAGGGCGGGCTGCTGATGCTCGTGGTCGGCGGTGTGTGGCTTGCGGCCCTGCTGCTACGCCGCAGGCACGAGGCCGGCCGACGAGCCGAGAGCGAACGACTGGCCGCGGCGGTCGCGGACGAACGGGCCAGCATCCGCCGCGACCTGCACGACGTGATCGCCCACACGGTCACCGTCATGGTCGCGCGGATCGAGGCCGCGGCGGTGACGACGGCGGATCCGGCGACCCGCAGCGAACTCGGCGCCATCGCCGAGGCCGGCCGGGACGCCCACCAAGGTCTGCGAGCGATGCTGGCCACCTTGGGCCCGGCCACCGTGGCGCCGCGCGTCGACGCCCGGCCCAGAGAGGTCCCGATCTCGCTCGATGCCCTCCCTGACCTCGTGGCCTCGGCGGCGAGCCCGCTCCATGCGGTGACGTTCGCGGAGGTGGGTGAGCGACGGCCACTGAGCCTCAGTGCCGAGGTCGCGGCGGTCCGTACCGTGCAGGAGGGCATCACCAACGCGCTGCGCCACCTCGAACCACCGGTCGCGGTGACCGTTCGCGTGCGCTGGACCCCGGCCGAGGTGGTGGTGGAGGTGCGCGACGACGGCGGCAAGGCGCTTCGCGACGTCGGCAGCCAGGGGACCGGCTTGATGGGGATCGAGGAACGTGTGCGTACCGCAGGCGGCACCCTGTCGATCGACGACGGGGACGACGGGTGGGTGCTGCGGGCGCGGCTCCCCACGAAGGAGGGGACATGACCGGGATTCGCGTCATGCTCGTCGACGATCAGGAGTTGCTGCGGGCCTCGCTCCGTACGGTGCTGTCGGCCGACGAACGCATCGAGGTCACGCACGACGTCGCGAACGGCAGCGACGCGATCGAGGTCGTCCGGCAGCACCGCCTGGACGTGGTACTGATGGACATCCGCATGCCGCGCATGGACGGGGTCGCCGCCACGGCGGAGATCGTCAGGATCGCACCGGCGACCCGGGTGCTCATGCTGACGACGTTCGATGATGACGAACTGGTCGTGGCTGCGATCCGGGCCGGTGCGAGCGGCTACCTGACCAAGGACGTCCGGCCCGCCGCCCTGGCCCAGGCCGTGTGTGACGTCGCCTCCGGGACGTCGGCGCTGGCCCCGGGGGTGGCCGCGACGATCCTCGATCTCGTACGGCAGGTGCCGATGCGGAGGACGGCAGCCCTGGACGGCCTCACCCCTCGCGAGGTCGAGATCTTCGGCCTGCTCGCCCGCGGCAGGTCCAACAGCGAGATCTGCGCGGAACTGGTGCTGAGCGAGAACACGGTGAAGTCGCACGTCCGGGCCGTCCTGCAGAAACTGAACCTGCGCGACCGCGTGCACGCGGTGATCCACGCGTACGAGAACGGGCTCGTCGGTCGCAGCGAACTGCCTGACTGAGATTCCATCCTGCCGGGTGGTCCCGGCTCACCCCTTCGGGTGATGTCGGCCGGTGACGCCCGGCCTAGGTTCGACGTCGTGCATTTCCTACGTCTGCGCTTCCCTCGTGTCACCTCCCTCATCGTCCTCGGCGGTGTGCTCGTCGCCGTGCTGCTCGGCTGGACGGTACCGGCCCATGCCACCGGCGAACGGCTGGTCGACGACTACCGCTCCGTCTACGGCACGCCGGGTGTCGCGGCGGCCGTGATCGACGGGTCGTCGGTCGAGGCGATCGTCCGCGGCCGGGACGGGGACGGCAATGCGGTGACGGCTCGGACACGGTTCCGGATCGCGTCGATGAGCAAGTCGATGACGGCGGCGGCGATCATGCTGCTGGTCGACCGTGACCGCATCTCCCTGGACGACTCGGTCGTCAAGGTCCTGCCCGACTTCAGGATGGCCGATCCCCGCTTCACCGGGATCACCGTGCGCCAGATCCTCAGCCACACCTCGGGGCTGTCGAACAGCACGAACGACGAGTACGTGTTCCCGCCTCCGCGCGGCGCGCAGGAAGTCGTGGCCAGGCTGGCCGACAAGACCCTGGCCGCCGATCCGGGCACCCGCTCGGAGTACCACAACACCAACTACTCGATCGCGGCGAGGATCGTCGAGGTGGTGTCGGGCAAGTCCTTCGACGCCTTCCTCCACACCGAGCTGTTCACGCCGCTGGGCATGACCGGCACCAGCTCGACGCTGGGGTGTTCCGATCGTGCCGAGGGCCTGCCGTCCGCGTACGAGGTCGTCCTCGGGGTGGCCGTCGCGGCACCGGAGATGCCGGGGATCTGCGTCGGCAACGGCGGGGTGATCTCGACCCTGGACGACATGGTGCGGTGGCTGCGGTTCAACCAGGGAAGCCTCGGTGCGGACCTGCTGAGTGCCGGCTCCCTGGCCGAGTTGCACACCGTCCAGCCGAAGGCCGGCGACTATGCCCTCGGCTGGCAGGCCCGCCCCGTCACGGCAGGCGCCCCGCCGTCGGTGATCGGCCACGGCGGAACACTGGCGACGTGGACCGGGGACATGGTCTTCTCGCCCAAGACCGGTGTGGCCGCCCTCGTCCTCACCAACAGCGGCGGCGATCCCAGCCTGCTCTCGACCAACCTTCTCGCCGAACGGATCGGGGCACCGGCAACGCCGATGAGCAACCCGCTCACCGTCGTGAACGCGGTCCTGCTCGGGCTCACGGTGGGGATGGCCGCACTGCTGGTCACCGCGGTCGTCCGAGCGCGCCGCTGGGCCTCGCGACGCCGCGCGGCGCGCCGGCCGATGCTGGTTCTGCGGCTCGTGCCCCTTGCTCTGGTGACGGTGCTGGGCGCCGTGCTGCCGACGCTGATCTGGGGGGCGTTCAGCTTCCAGTACTGGATCATCACCGCCTGGCTGCTGCCGCTGCTGGCGCTCTTCTGCCTCACCTGCTGCGTGCTCGGGGCGGTCGCACTCGGCCGTCGCCTCTGGTGCTTCCGCCGCGCCGGTCAGGCGACCTTCGCACCGGTACGGCCGGCCATGGCGGACAGCTGACCTGGGCGGGAACCTGGCCGGAGCCGCCAAGGACGTGCCGGTCAGAGTCCGTCGTTCTCGGCCCGGTGGTTCTGCCGGCGCGGGTCGATGACCTCGGTGGTCGACTGGTAGCGGATGTCGGTGGACAGGGAGGCGTGGATGATCCTGATCGGCGGTGAGCTAGAGATCTTTAACGGCTGACGTTAAAGCGGTTGGCGTGACTGAGCGTTCTACCTGGTCCTGACCGCGGTTGCGTGACGAGCACGGCGCGCGGCATACCCGGATCTCGGCACCGGGCGGATACAGGCTGTGCGATGGCTCGGGATGCGGGCGAGCGGTCCGTGGCCCGCCTACGTACCCGCCGTTGGGACCGCTGGTCGCCCGTGGGCGTAGCGGTTGCGCATGGCGTCGCTGGCCGCAGGACCCGCTGCGAAGACGTAGGCATGGCTGTCGTCGAGTCGGCGGCCGGTCCTGGCGTCAACGACCACGGGCTCGACCTCCTCGCCGCTTTCCGCGTCGACGAGAATCATGCTGCGTTCGTGCGGCTCCAGCCGGGAATTGCCCCACGCGGCCAGGGCGACGATCACCGGGCGCAGGGAGCGCCCGAGGTCGGTCAGCACGTACTCGCGGCGGACCGGGTTGGTCTGGTAAGGCCGACGCTCCAGCAATCCGTCCGTCACGAGGGACTTCAGGCGGGCCGAGAGCATGCTCGAGGAGATGCCCAGGTTCTCATGGAACTGATCGAAGCGGGTGTAGCCGTCGAAGGCGTCGTGGAGGATCAGCAGCGTCCACCACTCGCCGACATGCTCCACCGTCGTGGACAGCGGGCACTCCCGGTCCTCCAGCCTGATGCGGCTCGCCACGGTAACCATCCCTTCGGTTACTGCTAAAGTCGAAGTCAGTAGCTTCTAGTTTAGCAGTAACCGAGCGTCGCGCCGTACGTGCGCACCAGGGATCGGAAGACACCATGACCAGCCCCATCAACGAATCACTCGAAGGCCGCCGCGCCCTGGTCACCGGCGGCACCAAGGGCACTGGAGCCGCCATCGCCCGGCGGCTCGCCGAGGCAGGCGCCGACGTGCTTGTCACCGCCCGCAGCCGCCCCGACAAGGTCGAGGATAAGACCTTCATCGCCGCCGACCTGTCGACCGCCGAAGGGGCCGACCGGGTGATCGCCGAAGTGGGAGCACGCCTGGAAGGTGTCGACGTCCTGGTCCACACACTCGGCGGCTCCGAGGCGCCGGCCGGCGGATTCGCGGCGCTCGGCGAGGAGGACTGGGCAAAGGAGCTCAACGTGAACCTGCTGGCCGCCGTCCGCCTGGACCGCGGCCTTTTGCCTGGCATGATCGCGAGCGGCAAGGGCGTGATCCTGCACGTCACCTCGATCCAGCGCCGCATGCCACTGTGGAACGGCACCCTGGCCTACGCAGCAGCCAAAGCGGCGCTGACCACCTACAGCAAGGGCCTGGCCAACGAGGTAGCCCCACATGGTATCCGTGTCAACACCGTTTCTCCGGGCTTCATCCAGACCACCGCCGCCGACAACCTGGTCGCCCGGATCGCCCAGGAGGCCGGCGTCACCCAGGAAGCCGCCCTGGGGCGGCTCATGGACTCGCTCGGCGGCATTCCCCTCGGCCGCCCCAACCGACCGGAGGAAGTTGCTGAACTCGTCGCTTTCCTCGTCTCCGACCGCGCCTCGGCCATCGTCGGCGCCGAACACGTCATCGATGGCGGCACCACCCCCACCGTCTGAGCCCCAGTCAAGAGGACCGTCATGCCGAGCCATCAGCCCCACACCATCGCCCCGAGCGACTTGCCCAAGACGATCACACGCTACCTGAGGGCCCACAAAGACCACGACACCGCCACCGCAGTCACCGCCTTCACCAGCGACGCCACCGTGACCGACGACGGCAGGACGTACCAGGGCGCCACGGCAATCGAACAGTGGCTGAACCGCTCCGCCACCGAATTCACCTACACCATCGAGCTCACCGATGCGCAGCAGACTGATCCGACCCACTACGTCGCCACACACCACCTTGAAGGCAACTTCCCTGGAGGCAGTGTCGACCTGCGCTATCAGTTCGCCCTCCGCGACGACCTGATCGAGCGTCTGGTCATCGAGACCTGATCCGCCTGGGCGTCTCGATCCCGCACTCGGATGAGCCCTTCCGTCCGGGGGCTTGGCCGCGCTTTCATGAAGCCTCCGCCTGGTGCAGGTGCCCCCAGGTACGTGCCCCGGCGTAGGAGGCACCGAAGCGCGGTCAGATCCAAGTACGGCGCTGAGTCACAGTTGGAGGTCGAGCCCGGTCTTGGCGATGAGACCCTGGAGGAGGCGGGAGTGGTACTGCATGCGTTTGAGCCGTGTCTTCACCAGCGCGGTGAGCTGCTCGAGGCTGTGTTTCGTGAGGTTGGCCAGCGACCTCTTCAGGTGCGACCACACGCCCTCGACGGGGTTGAGCTCGGGAGCGTACGGCGGCAGCTGATAGACGGTCAGCCATAATCGGGCGGCGATCAGCTCGTGCATGGCGCGGCTGACGTGCGTGTTCAAGTTGTCCCAGACCAGGACGATGGCGCCGCCGAGCTGCTGGTGCGCGGCATCCAGCAGGTGGGCGTAGTCGGTCTCGGTGAAGCCCTTGCGACGGCCTTTAGCGGGACCGCGGTCGAGGTGGATGCGGTAGATCAGCCGTGATCTGCGGCCGGCCTTGGTGCAGATCAGCGCTGCCATGGAGACGCGTTTGGTGCCTGCGGCCGAAACCCGCACCACCGGGGTGTGGCCCCGTCGGCCCCAGGTGCGACCCTTGGGCGGCCTCAGGCCCTGGCCGGCCTCGTCCTCGAAGCAGAGCCAGGCGCCCAAGTCCGCCGCCTTCCTTTTTATGAGGGGCCACTGCTCGTCCTTCCAGGCGGCGATCTTCGCCTCGTCCCGCTCGGTGGCCTTGCGGGAGGGCACCTGCACACTCCAGCCGATGCGGTGCAGCAGCAGGTCGAGCCCGGCCAGGGTGTACTCGACGCCGAACCGGCGGAGCACAATCTCGGCGATCCGGACCAGCGTCCAGCACTGGTCACTCCAGCCGGACGCGACCGGTCCGGCATCCAGCACCGTCTCCAGAACGCGGAGTTGTCCCGGATCGAGCTTGCAACGGGCGCCGCCGGGGCCACTGGAGGCCAAGGCCTGCCGACCGCCTAAAGCCAATGCCCGTCGCCAGCGATTCGCCGACATCCGGGTCACCGTGAACCGCCGGGCGACCTCCCGGTCACTGGCCCCGGCTTCGATCAGGTCAGCGGCTGCGAGCCGGACTTGCTCACGCCGAGCCCGTTCCACGGCCGTCAATCCACCGCCATCGGGATACCTCATTCTTCCGGCATAGCGCGGCCCACGACACCCGTCACGACCGGACGTAACCCGCACCGTTAAAGATCTCTAGCGGTGCAGTGAGGTTGTGGGGATGCCGGTCTTGGTGGCGATGACGCCGGGGGAGTCGCCTTGGGCTTTGCGGAGCCGAGCGTGTTCGATCTTGTCTGCGGGTGGGCGACGGGGCGGGCGGCCGTGGGCTTCAGCGACGGTGTGAGCATGGGCGGCCCGTTCGGCGGTGAAGGTCCGTTTCATCTCGGCGATGGAACGCGCTGATCGGCCGCCGACGGGTAGCGTGTGGGCTGTGGCGGAGCATGAGTACAGTGCGACCGACATCACCGTGCTCGAGTTCGACGCAGCGGTCCGCGAGTGGCCCGGCATGTACTTCGGCGTCGGACTGGACGACCCGAGACTGCCGATCATGCTCCTGTCTGCTGCGGCTCGGCACGCACTGCACCCGGCGACAAGCGTTGCAGAGGAGCACTCGCTGACCTCTGTGATCGAAATCCTCGGCGGACTCCGCTTCAGAGTGACGATCAACCAGCAGCACACCTGGCCGGACTCGCCGCCCCTTGGCTACTACGACTCCCTGATCGGCCCCGAGTGGTGGCTCCTGGCAGCCATCGCGACGCTCTGCGAAACGACGACCGTCGAAATGTGGTGCGACCGCCGGGGCTTCAGCCAAGGACTCGCCGGTCTTCGGCCTCGTGCCACGGTGCAGCGGTTCGATCCGCCCACCGGAAGCGGTACCCGGATCACCTTCGCCCTCGACGCGCAGGACCTTCCGCCCGGCGCCGAATTCCCGGCCGACCTGGGCGGCCTCGACGTCCACGGGCCGTACTGTGCCGCGGCGGACGGGCCTGGAACCGTCGTCATCCGCGACCATCGGAACGACCCCGACATCAGCACGTCGTCCTCCGGAGCTTTCCCTACCGACCGCCATGGTCGATGATCATGGGGGTGGAGACAGGGGTTCAGTGGGTCCGTGCCTCATGGACCAAGCAGTCCCGTGGAGGTGTCGGCGCCGGGCGGAGGAACGCGACACCGGTCGCGTTTCCGTTGCCTGATGATCAGGCTTCGCCGTTCATCCACGAGATCGTGATGCGCGAGCAGGACGGCTTCCAGCCTCGCGCCACCGTGCGGCCCGGCCCGCCCGGCTCCAACGAGGCGCTTCTCCGTGGACGTGGAGACCCGGGCAAGGTCAGCGGCATCTTCGGCTCGGCCCGCCGCATCTGCCAACCGGCACACTGATCCCGCGGCGCCCTCACATCGGAGCAGGTCAGGAGGCTATATCCGGTGGATTTTCCGCCATTACGGCCGAGACCCCATGCGGATGCGGGCCACGCCGGAACGCCCAGGCGTGCCAGGGCCCTGGGACTCTCCTCGCGGGCGGTAACGCCAAGAACTGATCTGCGGGGTCATCTGAACCGCCGGCGAACAGGCCGGACCGGCCCGTTCAGGCGACGACAGGTTCGCCGCTCAGAGCGACACCGGCCCTGCGCAGTTCGTCCAGTGCGGTGCGCGTGGTGTCGGCAGCGACGCCGGCGGTGTAGTCGAGCAGGACCCGCACCGTGAAGCCCGCGCGCGCTCCGTCCAGTGCCGTGGCCTTCACGCAGTGATCGGTCGCGATGCCGACGACATCGAGGTCGGCGATGTCACGGGCCTTCAGCCAGGCGGACAGTGTCGTGCCGTCCTGGGTCGAGCCCTCGAAACCGCTCTTGGAGGCGGAGTGGGCGCCTTTGAAGAAGACCTCGTCGACGTGCCCGGACTCGACGGCGGGCGCGAAATCCGGATGGAACTCGCCTCCCTCGCTACCGACGACGCAATGCACAGGGAAGGAGTCCTGGAAGTCGGGGTTGTCGGAGAAGTGGGCGCCCGGATCGATGTGGTGGTCACGCGTCGCGACGACGAAGGCGTACTGCCCCTCGGCGCGCCGGACCAGCTCGGCGATGGCGGCGGCTCGATCCGCGCCGCCCTGCACCGGAACGCTGCCGCCCTCGCAGAAGTCCTTCTGCACATCGACGATGATCAGTGCACGACTCACGAACTATCCCCTTTCCTCGGGTGCGCCTCTCCGATGATCACCTTCCGCCGGCGGGCGGGCACACCACTCGCCGGACGTTCACCGACCGGCGCGGCGCGTACTCCAGATTCGGGGCACATCCACCCGGCAGTGACATTGAGTGCAACTGGCCTCACTATACGTGTTCGCGCTGAGGGGTAGAAGGCTGGGGGCAGATGTGTCGGTCCACGTGAGTTTTCCGAGTTCCTCTGATCGGTGCTGGCCTGGATGAAGCACCTTCACTCTCCGTGAACCCACGGCGGACAGGAGGTCCCGGGAGTAATGCAGAAATTTCCAGCGGATATGCCGCTGACCTGCGTCGACGTGGAGACCTGGGCAAGGTCGGCGGCATCTTCGGCCCGGCCCGCCGCATCTGCCTGGGCCGCGCGAGCTCGGGTGCTAGCTGCTGGCGGCCTGGTCAGAGCCCCGATCGGGTGCTAGCAGGGGTGCTGCATGAGGCCGGCCCCGGATCGAGGTGATGCGGGGTCGGTGTGATGATCAAGGGGTGTGTCCAGGGCTGATCGGCCCGCTCACAGCGGCTCGATACGGCCGCTGTTCACCCGGGCGGTCGACGGCGTGTCCGTCGTACACCAGGGCCTGGCCGCCGCCGGCGTCGGCGACCGGCCGCGCGTGGAGCATGATTCCGTCGGTGAGAAGTAGCAGCACTGCCCCACACTGGGACTGTGTCGTCGTAG
This sequence comes from Nonomuraea sp. bgisy101, assembly GCF_057708945.1. Taxonomy (NCBI): domain Bacteria; kingdom Bacillati; phylum Actinomycetota; class Actinomycetes; order Streptosporangiales; family Streptosporangiaceae; genus Nonomuraea; species Nonomuraea sp. bgisy101. Next base: position 44,439 of record NZ_JBYITD010000039.1, on the reverse strand, counting down.
GTGTCATGTCGGATCGATACGTTGCCTGCGCACGACCCGATTGGCAGCTCTCAGGCCACGGTGATGTACGACGTCCTCTGAGTGAGCTCGCTTGCCCAGTACGGCTCGTCGCTACCGGGAGGGTTGGAGCGCGGTTCTGGCCGGGATGACCGAGGCGGCGACGGCGAGCAGGAGGCAGAGGCCGATGACCGCGGTGCCGTCAATGACCACGTTGCCGTCGCTGGGCCGGTCGCGCCCGGTGCAGTGCAGCAACCTGGACTTGCCCGAGCCGGACGGGCCCATCACCGCGGTGAAGGTGCCGGGCGCGAATCCTGTGGTCACGCCGTCCAGCGCCGCCACGGCCTGGTCGCCGGAGCCGTAGACCCTGCTCACCGACCACAACTGGACCATATCTGTCGATGTCATGCCTTGATCCAACCGGCGCGAGGATCGCAGCACATGGGCGCAGGAGCGAGAACTCAGGTAGACCCAGCACTACCCCGGGCAAATCACGCCCCGGTGACTAGGCCCCGCGAGCCCTCGGTTCAACCCTCGGGAGCTTCTGCTCGAGACCTTGGATGGCCGTGTTTCTTGGTGGCGTCCGGAGTCCGGTGTAAAGGGGGTGTGGTTCCGGCTTCATGGTGAGGTACGCGGTGCGGTGGCGATTCGGCGTGACCGGCTTTGCGGGGCTGGTGGCGTGTTGGGGCCGGAGGTGACCGCTGAGATCAGGGACGTAGTGCTGTTGTGGCGGATTGGAGCAAGCGGACGAGGCTGTCGCGTTGGGTGCTGGGCCAGGAACTGAAGCGGGTGGTCAGGGTGGTGTTGATGGCCTGCTGGAACTGGCCGGTGACCGCCTCGCCCTGGGGGGTGAGGTGGACGCGGGTCATCCGGCGGTCGTTGGGGTCGGGTTCGCGGGTGAGCAAGCCGCGTCGCTGAAGCCGGTCGACCAGGCCGGTGATGTTGGTCTTGTCGCAGTGCAGCAGGGTCGCGAGCTCGCCGAAGGATGGCTGCAGATGTTGGGCGAAGCACAGCAGTTGCGCTTGCTGGGGGGTTAGTCCCAGTCGGCGGCTCGCCGTGCTGAACAGGCCGTCGATCTCCATGAAGACGCCGATCAGCGTCTCGACGAGTTCGTCATCGGGTGTGGCGGCCATGGCAGGCAGTGTACTACCTGGACAGTTGACACTCTCTACCAAATTAGTCGATGCTGTGGACTATCCATAGGATCGACTAATTGGAGTGGTCATGCGTATCGACGATCGGGTCGCAGTCGTCACCGGCGGATCGCGCGGCATCGGACGGGCGATCAGCGACCGGCTCGCCGCGGCGGGAATGCGTGTCGTCATCGGCTCCCGCGACCAGGAGACGGCCGCGCAGGCGGTGGACCAGATCAAGGGCGCGGGCGGGCAGGCCACCGCGGTCCGCGCCGACATCACCCGCCCCGAGGCGGTCACGGAGCTGTTCGATGCGGCCGAGAGCCGGTACGGCCGGGTGGATGTGTGGGTGAACAACGCGGCCACGGCGACCGCTGGGCCGCTGGCCCGCGCCACCGATGACGACTTCGACCAGTACCTGCACGCCAACGTGCGGGCCACATTCGTCGCCCTGCGCGAGGCCGCGCGGCGGATCAACGATCACGGCCGGATCATCTTGATCTCTTCCGCGCTGACCGTGTCGCCGCTGCCCGGCATGGCGCTGCTGGCCGCCGGCAAGGCCGCCGGTGACCAGCTCGCCCGTACGCTGGCCTGGGAGGTGGGCTCCAGATCCGTCACGGTCAACAGCGTCCTGCCCGGCCTGACCCGTACCGACGTCATCGCCACCGTGCCCCCGCACGTCATTGACGACGCCAAGGCCCGCACACCGCTGGGCCGCCTGGGCGAACCAGCCGACATCGCGGACGTCGTCGCGTTCCTGGCCTCCGACGCCGCCCGCTGGATCACCGGCCAGACCATCAACGCGGCCGGGGGCATGATCTAACGAGTTGGCGCCGGGCCAGGGCCGGATGGCGCACGATCCTCAAGACCTTGGCCACGACCACCTGACCGTCCGCGAGCTGGTTACGCGGTCGCGGTGATGGTCTGGTGATCGGCAAGGTGGAGTGGGGCGGTGTGTCGGGGGCGGAGCCGGCGAGGCGGGTCGAGGAGCGAGTGGCGCCGGTCCTGCACGAGCCGGAGCCCTGCGGGTGTCATGGTCGGTCCGCGCCAGCCGCGAGAGGCACGGTCAAGGGCGGCCCAGGCGATGCTGATGCAGCTGGTCTCACCCGGGAACCGGTCGATGACCTTGGCGTAGCGGCGGGTCTCGCCGAAGGTGCGCTCGATGAAATTGGAGTGGCGGATCCGCTGGTGGTGTTCGGCGGGGAAGCGTGGGTGGGCGCCACCACCGTGGCGCCCACCGCCGGACACATCGAGGGAAGGTCCGCCGTGGGCACAGCGGGCACCGTGGGTACTGTCCACCCGCTGAAGGTCACCTTGCGGGGTCCACCCGCCGGTCGACGGCGCGTCCACGCGCCGTCGACCGCGACCCTGGACCAACCGCACGAGGTCATCCAGGTTGCGACGGGCTGGGAACCTGGGTCGGTGCGGATCGGTCCGGGGGCGGCCGTAGCGTGGCCGTCGGCCCGAAGAGGCGGTCGAGGTGGTAGTCGATGATCGCGGTGGCGGCTTCGTGGCTGCGCTGTCGGCCCAGGACACTGGCGGTCAGGCCGTTGGCGAGAGCCAGAAGTGTGGCGACCTCGGTACGCGGGTCGCGATCGGAGGCGAGGTCCCCGGCCTGCTGCGCGGTGGTGAGCCGGGTGGTGAGGAAGTCTTCCAGCGCGTCGGGTCGGGTGAGCGCGGCCGCGGCGAGCGCCGGGTCGGTGAGGGCGGCGGTGTAGTAGGCGGTCCAGGCCAGCGAGTCCAGCCGGCTCTGTTCGTCGGAGGGCAGGATCGCGCCGAGGACGGTTTCGAAGACCCCTCGCGTGGACAGCCCGCCCGTGACGGCGGCCCGCTGCCTGACTCGGCGGTCCAGGCGGGCGGCCAACTCGGCGAGGCCGGATTCGAGCAGGGCCTGCTTGTCGGTGAAGTAGTACTGGACGACGCGCAGCGAGACTCCGGCCTCGGCGGCGATCTCACGCATCGACACCGCCTGCAGGCCGCGGGTGCCGGCGATGCGCAGCAGCGCCTCGGTCAACTGGCGTCGCCGCTCATCATGGTCCACCTGTTTGGGCATGCCGGCTTCCTAGCTGCGGCCCGTGCTGTGCCCCGGCGTTGCGATCTCGGCCCGGGCTTGGCAGGGGAAGGCAAGGATCCGCTCGGTGACCAGGTCTGGAGCTTCGACGGGCAGCGCATGTCCGGTGTCGGGCACGATCTCCACCCGCCACGACGGCGCGATCTCGGCCAGCCGGCCGGCAACCGCCTGCGCGTCGTGCACCGCGCTGCGGGCGCCCAGCAACACCTGCACGGGCACGGACAGCTCACGCACCTGCTCGTCGGTGTAGGCGGGCGGGATGGGCAGCCGCCGACGGAAGGACCGGCCGGCCAGCATCAGCTTCATCAGCACGTCCTCGCGCAGCGCTCCGTTGCCCACTGCGCCGGCGACACGGCGTCGCAGTGCACGAGGAAGCAGGGCGGCCATACCGCCGACGATGACCCACCGGTAGAACCGCCCGGTCAGCGGCGCGAAGCCGACCGGATCCACCAGCGTCAGCGCCGCGACCCGGCCGCCCCCGCCACGCTGCTGTTCCACCGCGGTCCAGCCGCCGTACGAGGAGCCCACCACATGTGCGCGCTCGGCACCGACCGCGGCCAGGACGTCGGTGAGCCAGCCGCCGACCTCAGCACCGGTCGCAAGCGGTTGCGTCTGAATCGAGCGGCCGGGCTCGCCGAGTGGGTCGACGGCGAAGACCGGGCGTATGCGTGCCAGCGGCTCGATGTAGCGGTACCAGGCCAGGGCGTTCCCGCCGGCACCGGCCAGGAGGATCACCGGGTCCCCCTTGGCGGGCCCGGCCCGGTGGATCCGCACGCTGCCGGCGCGGGTCTCGACGTCGATGGCGTCCACCGGCACTGGCCACAGCTCGCCGAGCACTCGGTCATAGGTGGCGAAGTACTTGTCACGGGCAGAGTCGCTGGTGAAGGCGGACGGCAGGCCGGGTGCGCGCATGGTGAACCTCATCCCCTCCGAATGGATACAGTCGTATCCTAACGGTTGGGCCGCGGTCGAAGAAGCCTTCAGCGAGCGGGAGATCGCCGCACAGTGGTGCTGGCCGGCCCGCACCCAGAACGCCCGCACCCTCGCCAGCCTCGGGCGCCTCCCGCCGGCTTCCGGCAACCAGCGCTGAGCCAACGAGAGCGCGTGGAGCCCTGAGACGCGAACGCCCCGCCCCGACCGGTGCTTCTTCCAGAGCGCAGGGACAGGGACGGGGGAGAACACGGCATCCGGCACCTTCCGGCCCGAGGATCCCGGTGAAGGGCTGGTAAGTCTCTCGGGCGGACCTCAGGACGTGAGGGCCGCCCGGATCGCCGGATCGTCCTGTGCATGGCCAGGCCCGTCCGAGCAGACCGGCACATCCACGGGAATGCCGTTGTTCTCGACACAGTGGCCGGTCCTGTCGTAGGTCAGCGCCGTGCTGACCGTCAGCATCCAGTCCGGGAGCAGGCGCAGCGAGCGGGCGCGTCCGCTGCCGCCCCCGCTGGGCCGCCCGACCACGGTGACGTGCTCCAGGCCTTGCAGTCCGAGGAGGAAGTCCTCGCTGGATGAGTAGGTCAAGGGGTCGATGAGGACGACGAGTCGCCCCGGCCAGCGACGCTCTGGGGACGGCTCGCCGAAAAGGGCGACTCGGGGCCCGAGTCCGCCCCTGCCGTCGCTGAACCGGCTCCAGCCGAGATGGGTGGTCTCGCGCAGGAACCTGTCTCTGGCACCGGTGGCCAACATGAGGTTTCCGCCGACGTTGCCGCGCAGGTCCAGGACCAGGCGATCACAACCACTCAGCTCGGCCAGGGCCGCGTCGAAGCCCTGAGCCACCTCGCCCTGCCAGATCTTGAGCCGCACATAGCCGGTGTCGGATGCCAGCCGCCGCCACTCGATCAACTCGACAGGGTCGCATCCACCGTCCTCCATCCACTCTGCCCCCGCGGCCGTCATGCTGATGGCCTCCTGAACGGCGAGGAGGCGACGTCCAGCGAGCAGGCTGCGCATGTGCCGCGGCGCCGCAGTCCGTGAGCAGCAATCCTGGATCAGCCGAGCCAACTCAGGCCCGCTCGCCCCGTTGAGGCTGATGATTCGCTCGCCGGGTCGTACTCCCGCTTCATGGGCAGGCGTCCCCTCGGGAACCCGGACGAACCAGGCCTCACCATCGCGGACGGATACGACGTAAGGCAGCGGAGTGGGGCGTACGGCTGGATCGATCTTGGTGTGTGCGTCCTGGAGGCGAGCCATCCAGCGTTGTGCGGCCGCGAGCGGGTCGTCCGCCTCCACGACACCCTTCGCGTGCTCCGCACAGATCTCCGGCCAGTCAAGACCACGCAGCTCAAGTCCGGGGAAGGCGGCACCGACTTCGGCTACTGTCTGGTCGACCGCGTCCTGGATGCTGGCACACGGCACGTCCACCTCGCGGGTGGAGCGGGTGCGGGCCATCGTGTGGACCAGTTGAAAGCTGCGCATCAGCCCGCCCGCGTCCGCCGCTCGTGAGGTCAGCACCCGGTCTTGTGGGCTCCAGTCCAGTACGGCGGGGCCGTCGCGGTCTGGTTCGATGACCAGTTCCCAGCGGGGACCGTCGACCGGTCCCGGCTCGTGGACCTCAAGCGCGGCGCCGAACACCGCTTCGAACTCCGCCTTCTCCGCCCGGAGCAATGCGGACTCGCCGCTCAGGCTCGGATCGGCGGTGGGGAGTACCACAGGTACGGATTCGGTCCCGAAGTCCGGAAATATCACGATCACAATCTAGAACATGAGCGGCGACGGATTTCGGAGATGGGACCAGACCTGCGCGGCAGTGCTCTCCGCGGATGTCGCTCTCGGTTGAGCAGCTGTTGAAGAGACAGGCCGGCATTCCGCTCACGCAGATCCAAGATCTGCTGACCACCTGCCAGGAGATCACCTGACCGCTCACCTGGGTCTCCATGGCCACCGACCCGGATCACGCTGTCCGTGTGTCAGGAGAACAGCGTGTCGTTCGCACTTCACCTGAAGACGATCACGCACCATCGGTGAGCTGGGCGAACCGGCTTAGCGTACGCTTCCGTTCCTCCACACTCCGAGGGCCGACTCTCCCGGCCTGGTCGAGATCATGCGCGAGTGACTGAGACCGTCGATCTCGCCTCGCACGGCATGGCCAGCTCGGCAGGCCACCTGCTCGGCTATGTCAAAGAGTTCAAGCGCAGCCCCTGCGAGCCAGTGCCCACGGAAAAGCGCTCGTGCTTGGGCGGATGTCCCTACCGTCAAGGCGCTGCGGGGCCTCGCCGATGAGCTGTGCGGGTCGGGCAAGCCCGGCCGAGGTCGGTGAGCGCCTCCCGCTCGGCCGGATCGACGGTGAGCGGCCACCGGATCTTGATGGCGGTCCACTCGGCCGCGTACCGACACCGAGCGGGTTCATGGGGTGGGAGCCACGTGGCGGGGTCCTGGGCCCCCGTAGCTTCCGCCTAATATCCAGCAGATATGCCTCTGGCCTGCATTGATTGGCAGGCCCAGGTCTGGCTCCACCAGCTCGAGGTCTCTGCACGAGCGCGGTCAGGGGCATATCCGTTGGATCCACCGGGACCCCTTGTTGAGCGCGGCGAAGATGGGCTCTGGCTCATGATCGATGATCAGTAACTCTGGGTGAGTCGAGCGGAGCCACAACGGGGACGCCGCCACGCGGTCCCTTGACCACGATCGCGATACCGGCCGGGGACGGCGATGCAGGACAACGAGCCCAGCAGAGGACTCATACGCTCCGTCGATCGCCAAGCTGCTGGGCATCTCGGGCGGCACCCTCTACAACCACATCCCAACCCGCAGGAAGTACGTCCAGCACGGCAGCCTTCCCTAGCTTTGAGGTCCTGAGCTGGGAAATATTGATCGTTTCGGGGCTGGTGACACGCTCGGCAACGCCGCCACAGCTTCCAGCAGCGACCTCAGCAACTGCGTGGCCGTGCCCGCGGACACCTCGTCGGGGGTGTTCATGAGCTGGGAGGCGAGCCCGTCGACGAAGGTGTGCAAGAGCGCCGCCCAGAGCTCGACGTGGGTATCGGGGTGGGGGAGCCGGGCCTGCTCCAGAACGCGGGCGAAGTCGTAGCCGCGCAGGATGGCCACACACTGGCGATACAGCGCTCGCTGTTCCTTCCACGTCACCGAGCCGCCTGCCGGGGGATGGCGGCGTTCCCATTCGACGACCGCCACCCACAGCACGTACTCCTCGCGCCGCTCGTCGTCGAAGGGCAGCATCTCCTCCACGAGCGAGGCGACCTGCTCGACTAGCGTGCCGTGGGTGCGGGGCCGCTCGATGCGGGTGAAAACCCGCTGGCGGAGGATGTCGATGGTGGCTTGGATGACGTGGGACTGCAGGTCGTGCTGGTTCCTGAAGTAGTGCCGCAGGGACCCGGTGGACCAGCCTGCTTCGGCGGCGACTCCGCGGACGGTTACCCCGGCCAGGCCCTCGCGCAGTATCACCCGGATAGCGGCCTGGGCAAGCTCGGCTCGTCGCCGGTCATGATCAACGAGCTTTGGCACCTCCCTATGCTAACACGCCCGTGTTAGCATGATTTGACACGGGCGTGTTGATTCCCGGAGGGAGACGGCCTTGTCGATCGGGACGATCGGGGCGGTGCTCGGACTCGCTCTGCTCGACACCCTGAGTCCCACTGTGATCGGAGTAGCGCTCTCCCTGCTCCTTGCCAGGCCGCGCCGCATGGGCTCGCTGCTCGCCGGCTACCTGGGATCGGTCGCGATCGCGTATTTCGCCCTCGGCGTCCTGCTCATGCTCGGCCTGGGCGCGGTCGTGCCGAGGATCGACGAGACCGCGTGGGCCTGGGGTCAGGCCATCCTGGGCACGGCGCTCTTCGCGGGCAGTTTCTTCATCCGCGACAGGAAGCCTGCCGACTCCTTGATCCGGAGCCAGCCCTTCACCGTGCGCGCGATGTTGCTGCTGGGACTGGGGACGTGGCTGTTCGAGTTCGCCACCGCCGTGCCATATTTCGGCGCCATCGGCATCATGACCTCGGCCGGCCTGCCCGCCGTGCAGTGGGTGCCGCTCCTGGCGGTGTACGTCACCATCATGGTGATCCCGGGCATCCTGCTCCTTTCCGTCTGGGCCGCCCTGGGTGAGCGGGCGCAGGCGCGGTTCGAGCGGTGGCAGGCCGGGCTGTCCTCCGGGTCCCGCGCGATGCTGCGCTGGGTCATCAGGATCGCGGGTGTGCTGATCCTTCTGGAGGCGGTGGACATGGTCTTTCCGCAGATGACCGTCACGACTCCGTGGGGCTGACCCGTAATCCGGATGCAGATCGAGCGGCTGGCAGGCGCGGTCGAGGCGCTGTTCGAGAGGGAGTTCACCGCCACCACGACGCGGCGGTTGCCGGTCTCGGCGGTTGCCGCGCTCGAAGACTTGATCACGGTTCCCCACCCCGACCCGGACGGCGACGGCGAAGCCGGGGCCACCGGTGCGCGCAGCTTCCTGGAGGAGCTCGTCAAGCTGGAGCGGGGCAAGGGGATCGGGTTACCAGAGAACCTGTTCGAGGGCGTGTCGGGGAAGGTCGTGGAGGCGTGGCGGGCGCGGGCGCATGTACCTTGCGGACTTCGCGGCCGACAAGGGCTGCTCCTCCCGCGCCAACCGCGCCTACCTGCGCCGGCGCGGCATCCGGGCAGTCATCCCTGACAAGAGCGACCAGGCGACCAACCGCAAGAAGCGGGGCTCTCGCGGCGGTCGCCCCATCGGCCACGATGCGGCTCCTTACGAGCAGCGCAAGACGGCCGAGCGCTGTATCAACAGGATCAAGGAGTGGCCCCGGCCGGCCTTCCGCGTCGACAAGACCCCTGACAGCTGCCTCGCCGGGCTCCACCTGCGAGGCGCAATCTTATGGATCCGCACGTCATCCCGCTTAAGGATCCGAACCCAGAACAGGCCCTAGGTGGTTCGGCTGCGTCGGCGCTGGCGCGCGAGGTGGCGGGTGATGGTCACGGCCGCGAAGTGGGTACCGGCGACGAACCGCAACATCGGCCCGAACGTCGGAGCGGCCATCGACCCGGTGAAGTACAGGCCCGGCACCGAAGCCTCAAACGACGCCGTCACCTGGGGTGCCTTGGAGCCCGGTATCCGCGCTATGGCGCTCCGCAGCCCAGATGCCAGGAAGGGCAGCGCGTCGACGTCGATGCGGTAGCCGGTGGCGGCCAGCACATGGTCGACCGTCAACTCGGCTCCCGCGTCGCCCACCACCAGCCTTACCTTGCCGTCTTGGAGGCAGGCGTGGCGGATTGGGGCGTCCGTGCGCACCGGTATGACACCCTCCACCCTGTCGCGGAGCCACCAGGCGCCCGAGGGCCCCAGCGCCCGCCGCATCAGCCACAGCCGTGCCGGGGCAGGTAGCTGGCCTACCGCCGCGGGCGCCCGGCACAGCGCCGACAGCGCCCAGCCGGGCCCCAGCGGAGAGGCGGGATGCGCGATCCGTTGCCCCAGCGGCCGGTGAAGTGTCGGCTTCTGCCCCCACCGCGCCCGCGTTCCTCTGACCAGCACCTCGACCAGGGCCCCGCTCTCATGCAACAAAGCCGCGCTCTCCATCGCCGATTGCCCGCCTCCCACCACCGCGATCTGCTGCCCGGCATAGCCGGTCAGGCAGCTGTGATCGCTCGAATGCGACACCGGCGACCGCGGTCCCGTCCCTTGTGGGGCCAGATCGGCCAGCACACGAGGCACGTGGGCGAGCGGGCGCAGACCGCACGCGACGACCACCGCATCGGCTTGAAGGTGTGTGCCGTCATCCAGCATGAGATGGAAGCCGCCATCGCGACGCCGGTTCAGCCACGCCACGCGTGTGTCCTCGACCTCGCCGGCGAACCGGTCGGCGAACCACGTCCCATAGCGGACGAACAGGTCACTGGGGATCGGGGTCAGCTCCGTCAGCTCGGGCAGGCCGGCCTGCCGGCAGAAATCGGCCAGCCGGCCACCGGGCGCCGGTGCCGCAAGGTCAGTGGCCTGCGGCGCCGACTTGAGGAACATGCCGGTGGCCATGACATGACGCCAACTGCCCATCACCTCGCCGAACACACGCACCGCCACACCGGCGGCCCGCAGGTGCGCCGCGACGGACAGCCCGTAGGGGCCGGCACCGATCACCACGACGCCGCGTCGGGCGCCGGCGGCCTCCGAACCACACTCGACCACACTCGGCTGCGCCATCCACATCCTCCCTCTTTATCGGCCGATGATCAGTGTCGCCGCGACGGTGATGATCTCGGCCGGTTCAGGACCGGGATGGAGCAAGTCTTTGCCGGAGCCAGGCTCGGGGCGAGAGTGAGACTGACTCTGTTGGTGAGTCTGGGATCTGGATCAATGGTCGTGATGTGGTGACTGCGATCGATGACGTGGTCGACGGGACACGGCGGGGCGATTTCGTCGCGGAATCTCACAGCTGTCGCGTCCCGTCGATCATGAGGCAGCGCATCGGCCCTGGCCTCGGTACCTCGGATAGACGGGACAACCACACCCAGAGAGAGACCCGTTGATCATGAGGCGAATCGACGAAGCCTCAGGTTGAGCGGGACCGCCTCGGTTCCAACGGGACACAACGCCGGGCGGGCCGGCGACGTTTCGTCGTGGCGGCCGCGGAAGGCCATCGCGCGAGGGAGCGCGGGGACGGTCATCGGTTCTCCTGGGCACGGGCGGCATCACGGGGTTGAGGAACCCGGGAACAGCCGTTGGCGCCGAGAAGGGCGGCCGGTACATCGCGGTCTGACCGGTATGGCCGGCGCCCTTGACCGCTGAGTGGCGCCGGACCGCCCAGCGCAGGTGACCGCGGCGACGTTCACAGCGGTAGCCGTCTCACCTCCGGCCGGCGACCGTGCCGGAGATCCGTGGAGACGTGAGGCTTGGCGGGTGTTGCGCGGCTGGGCCATGCGATGTCGTCAACGGCGAGAAACGGCTCGCCGGCCACGGTCGCGGGGGTCGCCCCGGTGAACGCCATGACGTCCCGATGCAGGTGGGACTGGTCGGCGTAGCCGGCGTCGGCCACGAGCCCGTCGACCCGGGCCAGGCCACGGCTGCCGACGATCCAGTGCCAGGCCCAGGCCACCTCCGGGTCCACCGGCACCCGCGCCGTCCAGGTCGATGTCCAGGCCACCGCCGCCGGCCTGCCGGTAGGCGGCGGCGATGCCGGCCGGCGTCGAGGACGGTCAGGGTGTCGGATCTGCCGACCGGTGTTGCCCGGCGGCGATCGGGTGCTTGCGAAGGCCGAGGAACTGGCCGAGGCACGCTACGCCGAGCTCAAGGAGCATCTCGACGAGCCGACCGCTGAGCTGGTGGCCGACCCGGAGTACCAGCAGACCATGGGCGGGTCGGCACCTCCCGGCCGCAGGCGCTGTACCGCAGTACACCTCCCAGCTCACGGTCTGCGCACACCGCTGGCGGCTCGTACGGGCTGCTGGTAGTTGCCCAAGAGGGTGAAGTGTTCCCGCGACTCTGCCGGGATCGGGCCGATCTCCACGGGCTTCGAGGGGGAGATCAGGCTGGCGCGGTACAGCTTGGCCGTGGAGGTGTCGTTGTTCTCGTCGGCCGCGATGATCAGAGAGCGGCGGTCTCGAGAGACGGCCACCGAGATGATCGCTGTCTCGGTGGCGGGGGCGATCTCGGCCTTCACCTTCACCTCGGTGGACTGCACGTACTCGAGGTCGTCCCGGGCGGTCCTGGGGTCGATCTCCACGGTGTAGAAGTCGTTGCTCGCTCCCGCGCAGAGCAGGTCGGTGGTGTTGATCCAGGCGACGGGGTTGCAGTCTCGAAGGTCGCCGCCGTCGCGCACGGCGACCTTCATGCCGAACGGCAGCTGGATGGGAGCGTCGGCGTACCGCTCGACCGTGTTCGTCAGGATGTCCAGCTCGGCTCCTTGGACCAAGGCCATCCCCACGGCCACGCCACCGGGGTCGGCCGCGAACCTCCCGGAGGGATGGACGATGCCCGGGCACAGCACGGCGACCGATCGCACGACGCGGTAGAAGGTGTCCTCGTCCCTGTTGCTGAAACAGGCCAGGCTGAGCCGGCGCGGGGTCAGCCGGCCGTTCGGGTCCGCCGAGAAGTACTGCTGGGAGTCACGCCGGAACCAGAACGACCCGTCAGGCGCGAATCCGGGGTCCTTGTCGGAGAACGTCTCCTTGACGTACCCCTTCTTGTTCGACCTGTCGGTGAGGTCCGTGAATGTCCCCGTGCTGAGGTCCAGCCAGCCGACGTGCGTCGGGTCGCCGCTGGACGGGAAGTCCACCTGGATGGCGACCCGGCGGCCGTCCGGCGAGACCGGGCTGATGCCGGGATCTCCCTCGGCGCCACACAGGCTGCGAACGAACGCCTCCTCTCCGCCCACCTTTGTGGCGATCTCGGTCAGGAGAGGCGCGAGCGTGGTGCTGGAGATGGTGGCGGTACGGGTGCGGAAGGACTCGTCGTAGGCCGTGGCCCGCCACTGGGAGTCGCTCTCCGAGCAGGCGACCGGCCCTGGGGCGGAGAGTACGGCGGGAAGGCTCTTCGCCGCCTCGGCCAGCGCCGTCTTCCTGACGTCCGGAGTGGCGGTGACGCTCGGGCTCGGCTGTGACAGGGCGGCGGGGCCGGCGCCCGTCGCACAGCCGGTGGTCGCCAGGAGGATCGCGACCACTGTCACCGGCCAGCCGCCTCTGCGGGTACCCATCAAGGACTCCTTCACACCGTTTCAATGATGATCCATTAAAGAGTGAATACCATTAATCATGTGTTGCCTCTTCACCGCAAGTGGCCGCAGCGGGCGAGACCGGAGAAGATAGGCGAGTGACAGCGTTGACGCGACGGGAACGAATGCGGGCCGAGCTCGAACGCGACGCCAAGGTCGTGGCCCGGAGGATCGCCGCGGAGGAGGGCATCGAGGGCCTCACCGTCGCCGCCGTGGCCCGCGGTGTCGGAGTGACGCCCCCCGCCCTCTACCGCTACTTCAACGGCAGGGCAGGCCTCGTCCGCGCCGTCTACGACGACGTCACCGCGGAGTTCATTGACACTGTCGCCCGGGCCGTGCGGCGCCAGGACCCCGACGACGTCAGCGCCCAGTTGCACGCCGGCACCCGGGCCGTGCTCGACTGGTCGCTGGCCAACAAGGTCGAGTTCGACCTGCTCATGGGCGCCGGCTTCCCCAAGGTCGCCGCGTCAGAGGAGGGCATCCCGATAGTCATCGCGCGTGAGCTGGGCGGCCTGTTCGGGCGGCTGTTCGCACAGCTGTGGCACGAAGGGGGGCTGACCTGCCTCGCCGACGAGGACATCGACCCCGTCCTGGCGTCGCAGTTGCGCACCTACCGCACGACCGTCGGCCTGGAGTTCCCGATCGGGGTGGTGCTGCTCATGGTCATCTGCTGGCGGCAGATCTACGGGCTGCTCTGCATGGCCGTCTACGGACACCACAAATTCGCCTTCGAGGACCCGCTGCCGCTGTTCGAGCACATGATGGACGACCTGCTCGGCCTCCTCGGCCTCACGCGGAGTCCAAACCTGCGCGTGGCCTGAATGACTCCTCCGGCAACGCCCCGCGCACGCCGGGCACGAAGGCGCCTGGCCTACAGGTGAGCCCTCTCGAGATGCTGTTTTGCGGCAACGGCCGGCAGAGCCGGCGGTGTCGACTTCGATCTGCTCGCCGTAGCGGGCGGGACGGCCGGTGCGGTCCTGCTCGATCGGCGCGCCGCGGAGGCCACGAGTGCCGAGCTGACCGCTGCCCGGGGCGGAGCTGACGCGGCAGCAAGCCGAACATGCCGGGGACGAGTCGGGCCGATGCGCACCGTCTTGTCCCAGCTGCCGGAGATGATCACCTTCGAGGAGGAACCAACCGCACAAAGAAGATCGTCTTACTGGTGGGGCATCTGACAGGGGGCGCGATGGACGACGAACCGATCCGGCGTGAAGTGGCCGTCCGCCGCCTCCGCGAACTGCTTGCCATGTTGTTCCTGTGCGCTTTGGTCGCCGCCGGTCTGGGCGTCTGGGGCGCCGCGCCGACCTGGAGCGAGCTGGGATGGGGCCTGGTGCTGTTGGCCGGCACGACGGTGCTGCCCATGCCGCTCTTCTTAGCCGGAAGGGTGGCAGCCAACAGGCGACGGCCAGTGATCATGGTGGGGCTGTTGGCGGCCGCCACCGGCGTCCAGGAGCTCCTGCGCCTCGCGGTCGTGTCCTGGGCGGCCGCGCAGGCGGTGGAGGCGGCCTGGATCGGCTTATGGGCCATCACGCTGACATGGGCGCTCTTCGAGCCACTGCTGCTCCACGACCTCCGCACAGGATCCGCCGAGCTGCGCCAGTTCCGGCAGCCCGCCGGGTGGGACACGGGGCCGCTGAGCCCCCGGCAGGTGTTCGCCACTCTCGGGGCGATCTCCAGGGAGGTCGGGCTCTGCCTCCTGGTGGCATGGAGCCCGTGGCTGGTGCTCGCCACGTTCGCGGCGCTGTCGGCCTCGGAGTTCCTGCTGACCGACGGGACCGGGCGCAAGAGGCTCATCGACGCGCTCGGTGGCTGCGTCGCACTGGCCGTCGGCGTGGCGCTCTGGCTCATGTGAGCGCGTGCGGCTCCGTCGAGTGAGCGAGAGAGATCGACGCACAACGTCCAAGCACGGGAGACCACGTGCGGCGGCAGTTTCGTCAGCTACGCCCGCACAGCGACCCCCAAGCCGCAGGCGCCCCGCTTCTCTCGCCGCCCGTTGGTAACGTCGCGGCATGACCACCCAAGAGCGTGCGGCCGCCGCGTGGGCGGACCTCAACGACAGGCAGCGCACGTACATGGCCCAGGAACTTCGCCCGAACCGGTCGGGGACGAGATTCCTGGGCCTGCGGATCGACGCCGGGCTCGTCCAGCGAGAACTCGCGGCGCTCACCGGGCGCCCGACCGGTTCCACCGTGCGTTTCGACCTTCCGCTCGACCTATCCGAACCGCGGGGCAGGGCGGTGAAGCTGCTGATCGGTCATTGATCGAGCAACTCGACTCCGGCGACCCGCTGTTCCAGCGGGAGGAACTGCAACGGGGCCAGTTGCGCTGCATCGTGACCGCGCTGCTGCTGGCCCAGTCACACACCCATACCGCCACGCTGCGCGGCGTCCCCGGGATGCCGCATCCCAGAGCGCTGCGTGCGGCCGTCGCCTTCGTCGAAGCCAACCTGTCGGAACCGATCTCCCTCGGCCAGATCGCGGAGGCAGCCGGGTGCAGCGCGCGGACGATCAGCAGCGCGTTCCGGGAGAAACTCGGGACATCTCCGATGGGTTACGTCCGCGACCTCCGGCTGGACCGGATACGCCACGACATACTGTCGACCGGTGACCGGATCGGAGAAATAGCGTATCGCTGGGGCATGACCCATCTTGGCCGATTCGCCGGCGAGTACCGTTCGCGGTTCGGCGAGCTTCCGTCGACCACCGCCGCCCGAGGGTAGTTCCCACAGTCCTGGGGCAGTCCGTGGGCGAATCGCGATCCGTCCTGACTGCTTGACGCGTCCCGGTGGGCTCCGGCTGATGTCGAGCGCCATCCGGCAGTCCTTGAGACCTACGCCAGGCAGGAACTCGCGTTACACGGGGCACGGACGCTTCCCGCGTGGCCGGGCCGGGTTTCGGGCGCGGAGCTCGGGCCGATCAGTCGTCGTGTCCCCCGATCCTGGTGAAAAGGAAAGAACAGCTCTCGCTGAAATGGTGAACAGTGTACGACCTACAGGGGCTTTCTTGGGGTACCCGCTATATACATATGGGCAGGTAAAAGGGGCCTCCGCCATGGCTGACACCGGTAGTACGGCGATGAAGGGAGGGCGCTCATGTTTTCCGCAGTTCATTCCGGGCCGACTCGCCTGGGGGCGGTGCTGGCCTCCACCGCGCTGACGCTGACGGTCGGCGGCCCAGCCGCCGTGGCGACGCCTCAAGTCCCCACTGGCACCAGCGACACAGCTGTCGTCCAGGTGAGGGAAGGAAGCTTCTTCATCGTGCTCCAGAGGTATCGCTTCAGGCCAGGCGCCGTACAGTTCAGGATCAAGAACGTGGGCTGGCATCGGCACGCGCTGTCGGTCAGAGGGGCCGGAGTCCGCAGCACCTCCGCAGTCATCGAGCCCGGAGAAAGGACAACGCTCACAGTCGCCCTGAAGAAGGGCCGATATCTGCTGTGGTGCCCGGTGGGCCACCACCGCCAAAGGGGCATGTGGACCTGGATCTGGGCGAGGTAGCACCGTTATTGCGCCTCCGCCGCCTTCACCATTGAGGGGCCACACCATCGTCTGCGTCCTGCTCTGGCTGGGATGAGGTCACCGAACATGACCGCGTGTTGGGAGGACTTATGGCGGCGCTGAGGGCATCACTCGATCGGCGAGTCCGACTGCGGAGCAGGAAAGCCGCAGGATCCCAGCCGGAGTAGACGATGTGTCGGACGATCCGGTCCCCGCGGTGGAGACGCCCAGCCGCACGCAGGACACTCCGCCCGCACCGTGTCGGTTCTCGCACGGATCCGCGCCGATCGACCAGAGCGGAACACCCTCTCGACGCCCAACCCGGCCAGATGGGGATCGCGGGCCCACGGCGGCGTCCTCATCCACCATCTCCGCGAGCTGTTCGAAGTGCCGGGGAAGCGGAAGCAGCTGCGATGCTTCACCTTTGATGCCCTGGGTGGGCCACAGGCGGTGGATGGGCTTGCGGCCCTGAGCCTCTGTTTGGGCGTAGCAGACCTTCAGGTCGATTCGAGGGTGGTCGAGGGGTAGGGGCTGGGCAAGAGTCCACGCAGTGACGTCGCCAGCCCCACCTCGACCAAGGACATCTCCTCCAGCGGGCGCGGTGGTCTGCGCTCGCACTCCGGCGCGGGCGGCCGCACGAAGGATCAGCTGTACGCCGAGGCCCAGCGCCGCAACATCAAGGGCCGGTCGAGTATGACCAAGGCGCAACTGGAGAAGGCGCTGAGCTGACACACCCGATCCGATCACGCGTCGACGCTGCTCGTGTCGTCTGCGCGTTGTCGGCTGAGGCGACCTCCGCTGGCCGAGCCGAACCGCGCGGCCAACGAGCTCACCCCCCGACCCGGCTCGATCCGGTTTCCAAGCAACCGGCCTTCAAGGTGACCCCGGTGTGGGTCACGAGGGTCATGGTGTCAGCAGGATCTTGATCGCGCCGTCCGCCTTCTTCTGGAAGATCTCGTATCCGTGCGGCGCTTCGTCGAGAGGGAGCCGGTGTGTGGCCAGGTCCATGACGGCGAGCGGGTCGGAATCGTCGGTGACGAGCGGCATCAGGTCGTCGATCCAGCGTTTGACGTGTGCCTGGCCCATGCGCAGGCTGATGCCCTTGTCGAACATGCGCAGCATGGGCAGCGGGTCGGCCATGCCGCCGTAGACGCCGATCACGGAGATGACGCCGCCCCGCCGTACCGTGGAGATGGCTTGGTTGAGCGCCGCGAGGCGGTCGAGTCCCGCGGTGGACATCAGCGGCGCGGCCATCGCGTCCGGTAGCAGGCCGGTGACCCGCTGAGCGAGCCGGGCGGCGGGGGAGCCGTGGGCCTCCATCCCGACGGCGTCGATGACCGAGTCGCTGCCACGGCCCTCGGTCAGTTCACGGATGGCTTCGGGAACATCGTCGGTATGGGCGGCGTCGACGACCTCGACGCCATGGCGGCGGGCCATGTCCAGGCGGGCGGGCACGCCGTCCACGGCGATGACCCGGTGGCCGAGGTGACGGGCGATGCGGGCGGACATCTGGCCGATAGGTCCGAGGCCGAAGACGGTGACGCTGCCGCCGTCGGGGATGTGGGCGAACTGGACGGCCTGCCAGGAGGTGGGCAGGACATCCGACAGGTAGACGAAGCGCTCGTCGGGCGGGCCGTGTGGCACCGTGATCGGGCCGAAGTCGGCGTGCGGGACCCGCAGGTATTGCGCCTGGCCGCCGGGGACCTGGCCGTACAGCTTGGAGTAGCCGAACAGGGCGGCGCCGGTGCCGTGTTCGCGGACCTGGGTGGTCTCGCACTGGGCGTACAGCCGCAGGTCACACATATGGCAGTGGCCGCAGGCGATGTTGAAAGGGATGACGACCCTGTCGCCAGGTTTGACGTGGGTGACGTCGGGGCCGACTTCCTCGACGACGCCCATCGGCTCGTGGCCGAGGATGTCGCCGGGGGTCATGAACGGGCCGAGGATCTCGTACAGGTGCAGGTCGGAGCCGCAGATCGCGGTAGTGGTGATCTTGATGATCGCGTCGGTGGATTCCTTGATCGCCGGGTCGGCGACCTCTTCCACACGTACGTCGCGTCTGCCGTGCCAGGTGACGGCCTTCATCGTCGCTCCTCTACTCCGGTGGTGCGGTCATGGACCGAGCGGGATGACCACGCTTCCATGGTCGTGAGGCCTCCTCGCTGGATGCAAAACAGCCGCATACCCACATGGAGTCCGTCAAACGGCACTGCTCTCTTCCGCGCGGTCACGGGACCGGCGCCTGCGGGGTGGGCGCGGACACGGCCGCGAGTGAAGGCACGTGATCGCTTCGCGGGGCGGGACGCGCCCCCATGGCGGACCGTGGCCACAAGCGTCTGAGTATCGCCAACAGCAGCTCCGTTGTCGGCCAACTTCGCGTACACCTCTCCCTGCCGGGTAGCGAGGCCCGCCGGAGAGGAGAAGTCATGACAATGGACGTCATCAGCATGATCACCGCTGACCACCGCGACGTGGAAAGGCTCTTCGACCGGATCAGGAAGGACACCGAGGACCGCCCCGCGCTGCTCGCAGAATTGGCCGCCAAGTTCGTCGCCCATTCCCGAGGGGAGGAGGACCTGGTCTACCCGGAGATCCTCGAGACGGTTCCCAGCGAGCGGAATCAGGTCCGCGAAGGAACGGATGAGCACCACGAGGCCGAGCGGATGTTGCTCAACCTGCTGGACGTCGATCCCGACGATGAGCGGTTCGACCCCCTTCTGGAGGAGTTCGTCCAGGCGGTCACTCACCACGTCCAGGAAGAGGAGAGCGAGATCCTCCCCGCGCTCAAGCAAGCGATCTCCCGCCGGCGGCTCGAAGAACTCGGCAGGGCCTTCAGTGAGCGCAAGGCACGAGAAATTCAGCACGGCCTGCCCACGGCGAATAGCAAGGCGTCCCGGAAGCGGAGCAAGACGCCCGGCAGCCGATCCGAAGGGTTGAGCAAGGAGGAGCTGTACCACCGGGCGCAGCAGGCCAAGATCCCCGGCCGCTCGTCCATGACGAAGCAGGAGCTCACCAAGGCCCTCGAGCACAGAGGTTCGTGACACCCTGACCTCCTGCGCACCGGCCACCGACGCGTGCAGGCCCCGCAGCGGCGGACCGAGAACCGATCCGCATGAATCGCCGCTGCCGGGGCAGGTCGGGCTGCAAGCAGGTGGGACGCCTGTCCGGGTGTTGCTCTTCAGTGGTGCCATGCCGGGCGTCGCCATCATCTCTGTTCAACGGCGTGCGCCCGGATGGGGGGGACTGACCGCGCCCGGAGGAGCCGCGGATCACACGCGGCCGTCGGGGCAGGGGGTTCGTCTATCACTACGCCGACGGTCGTCAGGTGCGCGACCCCCGCGTCCTGGGCAGAATTCGCGCGCTGGCGATTCCGCCGGCGCGGCGGCAGGTTTGGATCTGTCGCGATCCCGACGTGCATCTACAGGCGGTGGGCACAGACGCCGCAGGGCGTCGGCAGTATCGCTATCACGGTGTGTGGCGTCAGAAGCAGGACCGGATCAAGTTCGACCGGGTCACGGAGATGGCTGAGCGGCTGCCGGGTTCCGTCGGGGTCTGCGTGAGCATCTTGGGCAGCGGGGGCTGGGCAGGCGCGGGTGCCGGCCGCGGCAGCGTGCATGCTGGATCTGGGGTTGTTTCGGGCGGGCGGAGTGGAGTATGACTCGTTCGGCCTGGCCACCCTCAGGCCCGAGCGCGTGAGCTGTATCGGCGAAGGGGCGCGGTGCCGCATCGCGTTGCCGGATGGGTCGCTGTTCGGGGTTCCTCCGGCCGGTCGACCATGACCGCTTCAGCGAATCGGCTCGCGATCGGTGAAGATCTCGATCAGGTGGCGGATGGGCACACCGGCCTCGGTGGGGTAGCGGAAGTGGAGATCGCGGTTGAGGGAGTAGGTGTTCCGGCGGCCGACGCGCTCGCGGGTGAGATAGCCGGCCCCATGTAGATCATTGACGATGGCCTGAACCGTGCGTTCGGTGACGCCGATGCCGGCGGCGATGTCACGCAGTCGTGCTTCGGGGTTGCGGGCGATCCCCAGCAGAACCCGGGCGTGGTGGGTGAGGAAGGTCCAACGGGGCGATCGTTCGGCTTCTCGTTCGTGCATGCTTCACTCTCATCCGCGTCCCGAAGGTGCCGAGGAATAGACGCACCTGATTACCAGAAGCTTATATGATGAAATGCCTTTCAGGTATTATGCTTCTCCTATCATGTTATGCACCGCCTGGCCAGGCGGACCTCGAGGACCCTGAAAGACACGTCTACAGCTCCCTCCGCCCTCCTGGCCGGCCGCACGGAGATCACCGAGGTCGTGATGACGTCGCTGTCTCTGATGGCTGTCAGCCTGCTGCGTGGCACGCTGATCGTCGTGTCCGGCGAACTGGACGCCACCAATGTCGCCCAGTTGGAGAACTACGTCGCCGAACACCACCCTGAACCGGCCCGTCCCCTGGTTCTGGATCTGGGTGGGCTCGCCTTCATGGACTGCACCGCCCTGAGTTTGCTCCTGCGTCTACGCGACCGCGCCGGCGCGCACGGCGGAAGCTTCCATCTGATCGCCGTGCAGCCGTGCCCAGCTCGGGTCCTGGAGATTGCTGGAGCGGCAAGACGGCTCGACGTCTATCCCACGCTGGAAGGCGCGCTCCAGGCCACCGGCCTGATTCTTCCGAGTGAACCCTCAAGTGACATCGCGTAGCGCTACCCGGGGCCGCCTCTGGCCTTGTGGCGGGAAGCCTGCGACATTCACCTCGCGCGCGGCGCCTGCCACCTGCCGGCCCGGGAAACCCGCGCGATGGTGGAGGCCGAGACCCGGGCCGAGTTGGCCGAGACGCGCGCCGTGCTGGAGGCCGCGCGCCGCGACGTCGCGGTCGCGGCCGCTTCCGCCGACCAGCGGCTGCATGCCCTGCAGGCCGCGCTGGAGTCCGCGGAGCACGCCGCCACCCAGGCCCTGGCTCGGGCTGAGGCCGCCGACCGCCGCGCCGAGCACGCCCAGCAGCAGGCCGCCCAGGCCCGGTTGGAGTTGATGGCGGCCAGGGCGAGGCCCAGGCCACCACGCTCCTGCTCGCCCGCGCCGAGGCCGACCTGGTCACCGCGCGCGAGCAGGTCGATGCCCAGCGCGAACGCGCCGCGGACGCCGAGCAGCGCGTGCACGCCGCCGAAGCCGGCCAGAAAGCAGCACGTGATGTGTCCTCGGCGTTCTACTGTGAGCCCTTTTCACCCTGAGGGCGCAGCTCAGGGCGGGTGAACCGGTAGAGGCGAACACTTAGGCCGCCGCCGAGCAAGGCGTCGGGCGATCCCACCCAGTCCAAGCAACTCCACATCACCCGCTTCCGAGCCATCCGGCTGAGAGGATGAAAAGGCTCTGTGTCAGCAGGCGGCCTGCCCGGCGATGAAAAGGTTCACTGATCACTAGAATCCTGAGTTCACGCTGGCCAGGGTGCGCCGCGCCGCATCGCGCCCGGCCTCATCGTCCCGTGACGAGCGGCTTCTGTGCCTGTCGGTGGCGGCTGGCACCATGGCGACATGACCATGCAGCCCCTCGATATCACTTGGCTCAGCGGCGAATACTCCGAGGAGTGCTACAGCTTCATCTACATCCGTGCCACGCCTGAACAGGTGGTTGCCCGCCTCGGCGGTCGATGGGAGGACTTCACTCCGGGTCCCTTCCCCGACGACCCGGATCACTACCCACTCCCTGGGGAGCCTCTCGGCGTCACCTCCATCGGCGATTGGACGTTCGTTTTCGACCCTGATTGGCTCGGCACCTGCGAAGACGTGATCACTAAACTCTCCGAAGGCACCCGCCTCGTCTCCCAAGCCGCACTCGGCATCAAGGCCATGGACTACTTCTACTGGTGCGAGGACGGCGAGATCAGATTCGCTTGGGGCGGCGATGACGGCTATCTGATAGGGACCCCGGACGAACTCGTAGACACGATGGCGGAGATCGACAGGCTCTACCCATCGTTTCCCCGGCTCTACGAAGGGCCGGCTTTCCTACTCGTCGAGCACCTGACCGGGATCAGGGCGACGGAGCAACTGCTGAAGGGCTCCACGTTCATGTGGGGTGTCGTCCCAGAACCAACCAAGTCGTAACGTTGGCCAACAGTGAGTCTTTTTCGTCCTGAAGTCGCAGCTCAGCGCAGGTGAACCGGTAGAGGTGAACACTCCGGCCGTCGCCGGGCAGGTCGTCGGGCGATTCCGTCCAGTCCAAGAAACACCACATCACCCGCTTCCGAGCTGGCCGGCTGGGAGGATGAAAAAGGCTCTCTGTAGCCCTCTCATCCTCTCTCAAGCCATCATCACCGATATTCTGTACCCCCCGGCGACGTTGGCAATGAGTGGGAGGTGAGTGTGCCGCATGAACGTCCGTCTTGGCGTGAAAGGCCTTGTCGTCATCGGCCTGGTCGTGCTGAGTGTCATAGCTACGGTCGGCTCGTCGTTGGTCTACTTACAGCAGGAAGCCTTCATGAATGAGCGGATCCTTCTGGCTCGCTCTCTAGCCTTCCACGCGAGCGAACTGAGGGATGTGGATCCATATACGTCCCTCACGCTCGGCGTGGCCGCGGTGCATATCAACGAGAACGCTGCAAGTCGCAAGGCGCTGTTTGAAAGCTTCTTGGTGCTGCGTCGCGAGGATCTCTTCGCTCAAAACCCAAGAGGTGCCCGCAGTGTGGCGCTGAGCCAGGACGGCCACGTGGCGCTCATTAAAGATGCAGACGAGATCGGCGTCTGGGATCTGAGCGGAGTGCTCGATCCGAATATAGAAGGTGAAGTCGAGAAGCGAGCTGGATTGGAAGGTGATTACGAAGATGTAGACGCCCTTGCACTCTCCTCTGACGGTCGAACCGCGTTGATCGGCCAAGATAACGGCACCGCGGTGCTATGGGATCTGAAAAACCTTGCACAGCCTACTCGCTTAGGAGCTATCAATACGGGGGCCGCAAGTGAGGCTGATCGCGGGATAGAGTCGCTCGCATTGTCACGTGACGGCCGCACAGCATGTGTCGGTGACTTCGACGGTAATTTTTCCATCTGGGATCTCAGTGTAAAAACGAAACCGATCAGACGCTCGCATGTTCGGCTCCCGAGTGGCCCCATCAGTAGCATCTCTCTTGACGCTCATGCCCGCCTTGCTGCTACTCTGGCAAAGGATCGATACGTGGCTATCTGGGACCTCGGCCGCCACGATGACCCAATCCAACGTAGCAGCCTGGACCTGCCATTTAAGAGTGCAGGGCCGATATCGATCACTGCAGACGGACGTGAAATCCTCGTCGGAAACTCGCGCCGGGCGGGTGTATGGTCGCTGGCAGACCCTGCGGCACCGATTCATACTGCCACTCTAGATATGCCCAACCAGGATCTTCATGGTATCGCCCTCTCTGACTCTGGGAAGATCGCACTTTTTGCGGGAGATGGCGGCAGTGTGCCACTCTGGGATCTGTCGATGCAATCTCGGCCGACAAGCATCTCCTCCCTGAAGAATTACTCGCAAGAAGTCGGCTATGTCGCCGTCAGTGCTAACGGAGAGGTGGCGCTCACTGCTAGTCCCGACCGTGGAGTGACGATGTGGGACCTGAGAGACTTGCCGGAGATGCTGGAGGATCCCGTGGATGTCGTTTGTGATGCTCAAGGCGATCTGAAGATTACTCGCGAAGAGTGGACTCGATACGCTGGCGATGTTGATTGGACGCGATACGGTGGCGGCCTCTTTGGTGAAGATACCCTGGCAGCGTGCTCGATTGATTGGGTGCTAAGCCTGAATCCACGGGGCGAAGCCGGGAAAGTAATGTGGGGTGCCCTCTGAGCTGAGAGGATAGGAGTTCGCGCAGCCGTCACGCCCACCCGGGGCCACCCGGCAACCAGGCCAGGCCCCCGGCTGCTTTCACGCGCCGTCGCCTGACGCAACCGCAGGGCCCCTCACGTGTCGTACGAGCCGTCCCACGGCGCCGCTGAACCCGAGCCGGTTCGGGTGGAACTTGGCCCAGCCGTCCCGCTCCTCGCCGTCGGGATACTCCCCATGGCACTCGCGGACCAGACCGAACAGTGTGCCGTCGATCTCCACGGCGAACGGGGCACTCGCGATGTCCCGCCTGCCGGGCAGCGAATGCACCCGCTCGTCCAGGAACTGCTGCGCGGCTGCCACCACCGGCGCCTTCGTGGGACCGTCGGCGACCGTTTCAGCATGCGGACCCACCGGCCCGGGGCCGACTTACCCGAGGTGGATCAGCGACACGGTCTCCTCGGCCCCTCAGCCAGACCTCTACTGGACCGGACCAGCCAGCGTTTCGATGGGCAGAGGCGGCCACTTCGGCTCCTTCCGGGTAAGGCTTGCCAGCTCTTCCGGTGGTTCGGCACCGTCCCGAACGGTCGTGACGTAGGCCTTTGCTTCCTGCAAGCTCAGTCGCGGGGCCTGCTTGCGCAGGTGGCTCATCGCGGCCACGACGCCGGCGGAGTGGACGAGCGCGCGAACAGCGGAGGCCAGTGGATCAGGCGGTCTCATGCCTTTGGTCTGCAGGAGGTAGTGCTCCTCCCAGCCCTCTTCCGACCACCAGGCGTCGGGGATGTAGTGGATGCTCCCGTCGTGCCGGTCCACCAGGCAATGGCCGCCGCCCATGAGGTTGCTGCGCACGCCTCCGGTGCGGGCGTACTCCGCCGTGTTCCAGAAGGCGAGCCAGCCGACCGAGTGTTCCTCCACGTGGTAGACGGCCAGCTCGGGGGCCGGCCCACTCCATGACCATGTCAGCCGCTCTGTGGCCAGGAAGGACTCGACGAGCTCGACGGTGCGTTCCTTGGAGATCACGATCGCATCATTCACCACAGGTCAACCGGTTTTCGGCATGCCGGCGCCGTCCCCACCGAGATCTCAAACGCGGTCTGAGGCTTGCGCGGAACGTAGTTCTTGAAGGTCGGGGATGTGGTTGTGGAGGGTGCCGACCGAGATAGAGCGTTCGGGGTCGGGTAGCAGGTCGCGGGCGGCACGGCGAAGCGGCAGGCGGCCTCGATGCGGGCCTGGCCTTTGCCGGCGGCGCGGGGGAAGGTGAAGCGCACGGTGGCCCGGCTGTGGCGGTCGATGTGGAGGGGGCGGCGGTGACGTCGCGGCAGCGGGCGGCCCGCCGAGCAGGCTCAGCGGGCCGCCCGCTGAGCCTGCTCGGCGCGGCGGGCCTCCATACCGTGGGTTGCGCAGCAGGCCAGGAACCTGGTGATCGAGCTGGGGGACCCCTCACCGTCGAAAGGCCTTCCCACCCCGCCGCCTGGCCGAAGGCTTCACGACTCGATCACGCTGAAGGACTACGCGAACAACGTCCGCGCCCACGCGTAGTCGAGCTTGCCCACAGGCGTCCGCTTGATCTCGGGCACGATCCGCAGCGCTCGCGGGATCTTGTAACCCGCGAGCCGCCCGCGGCAGTGCTCGGCCAGCTCCTCCAGCGTCACCTCACCTGCGACCACTGCTGTCACCCGCTGGCCGAACTGTGGATCGGGCGTACCGACCACCAGCGCGTCGTACACCTTCGGGTGGCTGCGCACGGCGATCTCCACCTCCTCGGGGAACACCTTCTCCCCACCGGTGTTGATCACCATCGAGCCCCGGCCGAGTATGAGCGCGGTGCCGTTCTCGTGCAGGATCGCCTGGTCGCCCTGCAGCGCCCAGCGGGTCCCGTCCGGCCCGGTGACGAAGGTGCGCGCCGACTTCACCGGATCCTTGTAATAGCAGAGCGGGATGTTTCCTGATCTGGCCAGCACGCCCTGCTCACCTGGCCGTACCGGCAGGTGATCGGGGCCGAGCACGGCGAAGCCGGGACCCAACGCGAACCTGGGGCGTTCCTCCTCGGCAGCGGCTCCTACCGCACCCGTCTCCGACCCGCCGTAGTTGTCGACGATCATCGCGTCGGGCAGCGCCGCGCGGATCCTCTCGCGCGTCGTCGCCGACAGCGGGGCCCCACCCGACCCCACCGAGAAGACCTCAAGCTTGTACGGCCGGCGCCCCAGCTCGTCGGCGACCGGCCTGGCCATGCCGTCCCCCGCGAACGACAGCACCTGCGACCGCTCGCGCTCGGCCAGCTCCAGCACCGCGGCAGGATCGAAGTGCCGCCCTGTCCACAGGATCACCGTGCCGCCCGCCGACAGGCAGATCCAGGTGCTCCACTGCCCGTTGCCGTGCATCAGCGGCGCGTGAACCTGGAAGCGCAGCCCCTCGGGCACGAAGCGCAGCTCCGAAACATCCTCGATGGGCCCCGAGTAGACGCTCATCGCCGCGAGATAGATGTCCTCCGAACGCCACGACACGCCCTTGGGCAGCCCGGTCGTACCGCCGGTGTAGAGGATGTACGGGTCGTCCCCCGACCGCGGCCCGAAGTCCCTGCCGCCCTGCACGCCCGCCAGCGCCCGCTCGTACGGCTCGCCGAAGGCCAGCACGGGACCGTCGAAAGGTGCCCTGGCCAGCAGGTCGGCCTCGCCCAGCAGCGCCACGCAGTCGGCGTCGCCGAGCAGCTGGGCCAGCTCCCGCTCGACGTAACGGTAGTTGACGTTGACCGGCGCCACCCTTGCCTTGAAGCAGCCGATCATGCTCTCCAGCCATTCCGCGCGGTTCCAGGACAGGATGCCCACGTGCTCGCCCGGCCGTACCCCTTGGAACTGGAGCCAGTGCGCCACCCGGTTGGCGCGCTCGTCCAGCTCGCGGTAGGTCAGCCGGACCTCGCCCGCGACCAGCGCGAGCCGGTCGGGCACCGCGTCCGCGGCGCGTTCGAAGACGTCCGCGAGGTTGATCACCGCGCCTCCAGGACGATCGGGAAGGACGTGACGCCGCGCACGAACGAGTTGCGCATCAGCCGCGGACCTTCCGCGTCGGCCCATGCGGCCGAGTCGACCCTGGCCACCCACTCCTCGAAGAAGATCTTCAGCTCCAGCCTGGCCAGCGCCGCGCCGAGGCAGAAGTGCGTGCCCAGGCCGAAGGCGATGTGGCCGCCCGGCTTCCTGGTCACGTCGAACAGGTCGGGGTCGGCAAAGACCGCAGGGTCGCGGTTGGCCGAGCCGTACATGAGCAGGACCTGCTGGCCCTTTCTGATGATGTGGCCGTGCAGCTCGGTGTCGCGGGTGGCGGCGCGGCACATGTTGAGGATCGGGGTGGTCCAGCGGATGAACTCCTCGACCGCGTTCTCCACCAGCGACGGGTCCTGGCGTAGCAGGCGCCACTGGTCCGGGTGCCTGATCAGCGCGTCGATGGCGGTGGCGATCACCGTGCGCGTGGTCTCCGCGCCGCCGTCGAGCAGCAGCAGCGCCTCGTTGGCCAGGTGCTCGTCGTCGTAGTCGGGTCGTGCCGACCACAGCGACATGAGGTCGTCGTGCGGGCACTTGCGGCGCTCGGCGGCCAGGTCGAGCACGGCCATGCCGAACTCCCCGGCGGCGACCGCGGCCTCGTGAGTGACGTAGCGCAGGCCGCCCCCCGCGGCGATGGTCGTCTCCGACCAGTGCTTGAGCTTGGGCCAATCGGAGTCGGGGAAGCCGAGCAGCCAGCCGATCATCCGGGCGGGCAGCGGCGCGGCCAGCGCGGGCACCGCGTCCACCGTGCCCTCCTCCAGCGCCTGGCCGATCTGCTCGACCACCACCGCCCTGATCCGCTCGGCGTAGCGTTCGTGCACGTAGCGCGGGGTGAAGCGGCGGTAGATGAGGCGGCGGCGCTCGGCGTGCTGCGGATCGTCTATGCCGATCATGGAGGGGTCGGACGGCAGCTGCGGGCGGTAGCCGCCGGTGCTGGTCCAGAGCTTGGGGTCGCGCTCGATGGCGGAGATGTCGGCGTGGCGGGAGATGCCCCACAGGTCGTTCGCCTCGTCGTAGTGGACGGGGGAGTGCTCGCGCAGCCAGGCGTACAGCGACCAGGGATCGTCCGCGTACATGTCGCCGTCGAGCAGGTCGATGCCGGTCCGGTGGCCGGCCGTGGCCTTCCTGCCCGCGATCGCCGCCTCCGTGGTCCTGAACAGTTCGCTCATGCTCCGCCCCTGATCAGCCGGCCAGGCAGTGCCCCGGTGTGCTCGCCGTGAGAGAAGGTCTGGACGCCGCCGACGAAGGTGGTGACGTAGCCGTCGGCCCGCTGGATGAGCCTGCGTCCGCCCGCTGGCAGGTCGTGCACCATTCGCGGGCGGTGGTTGCGGACCCGCTCGAAGTCGATGAGGTTGAGGTCGGCCTTCATACCGAGGGAGATCGTGCCGCGGTCGTGCAGGCCGTACAGCCGGGCGGTGTCGCGCGACATCAGCTTGACGACGTGCTCCAGCGGCAGCCGCGCACCGCGCGAGCGGTCGCGCGCCCAGTGGGAGAGCATCGTGGTGGGCATGGAGGCGTCGCAGATGAAGCCGCAGTGCGCGCCGCCGTCGCCGAGCCCGAGCACGGCCTGCGGGTGCATCAGCATCTCGCGCTGGGGATCCAGGTCGCCGTTGGCGTAGTTGAGTATCGGCAGAAGGAAGATCGCCTGGCCGTCGTCCTCCAGCATGAGGTCGTACAGCAGCTCGAGCGGCTCTCGGCCCTGGCGTTCGGCTTGGGCCTTGACGGAGGTGCTGGGGTGCGGCTCGTAGTCCGGATTTTCTGGATTCAGCGGATAGAGGCGGTCGGTGAAGCCGCGGCAGAGGGCCGCGAGCATGTCCTCCTCTTTCGGGACCTCGTGGAGGATGCGGTGCTTGACCTGGGGGTCCCGCATGCGGTGGACACGCTCGTGGCGCGGCAAGGTGGAAATGTCCTGATATGAGGGGCGATCGGCGAAGGCATGCAGTGCCACCAGGCCGATCAGCATCCCGAACGGCCGGCAGGCCACCTGCGGGTGCAGCCGCGCCACCTTGGCCGACGCGCTCAGCAGCTCACGCCACAGGTCGGGCACCGAGTCGATCTGCAGCAGCGCGAAGGTCACCGGCCGGTCGATGGCCTCGGCCAGCCTGCTCATCCAGGAAACCTCCTTCATCGGCGCGTTGACGTCCTCGCCCGCGGCTCCGGCCGGTGCGATCTCGTAGACGCCCCTGCCGAGCTCGCGCAGCGCCTCGCCGATGCCGAACAGCTCGTCCTCCGCCGCGAACGTGCCCGGCACCGGCTCGCCGTCGATCGCCTTGTGCGCCAGCGTCCTGCTCGTCGAGAACCCCAGCGCGCCGGCCTCGATCCCCTCCTTGACCAGTTGCTTCATCCTGGCGACATCGTCGGGGGAGGCGGGCTCGTTGCGCGCGCCGCGCTCGCCCATCACGTACGCGCGCAGCGCGCCGTGCGGTACCTGAGTGCCGAGGTCGAGGACGTGCGGGTGCCGCTCCAGCGCGTCGAGGAACTCGGGGAAGCTCTCCCACTCCCAGGCGATCCCCTCGGAGAGGGCAGTGCCGGGAATGTCCTCGACGCCCTCCATGAGGCCGATCAGCCACTCGCGCCGGTCGGGCCTGGCGGGGGCGAAGCCGACGCCGCAGTTGCCCATGACCACGGTGGTGACGCCGTGCCAGCACGAGGGGCCGAGCAGCGGGTCCCAGGTGGCCTGGCCGTCATAGTGCGTGTGCAGGTCGACGAAGCCAGGCGTGAGCAGCAGCCCGTCCGCCTCGACGGTGCGCCGGGCGCGCCCCGGCCGGTCCGCGCCGTTCTGGCGGGCGACCTCGGTGATGCGGCCGTCTGTGACGGCGACGTCGGCGGTGTACGGCGGAGCGCCGGTGCCGTCGACGACGGTGGCGGCGCGAATGACAAGATCGTGCATGGTCGCTCCGGTGGGAGAGTGTCACGGAGCCGCCGCATCGCTCGCGCCGACGATGTGGCGGTCATACCGAAATTTCTCGATATGTCCGGCGCTGGCGCCGGACATATCAGGATGGGGTCTGGGTAGGTGTCACCCCTCTCAGGCCGTCGCGGCCGAAGGCGGGTTCGAGCCAGGGAGAGAAGTCGGGGCCGCGGCGCAGTGAGTGGCCGCCGTCCACGTTGATGACCTGGCCGGTGATCCACGAGGCCTCGGGCGACAGGAGGAAGGCCGCCAGCGCGGCCACGTCCGCCACCTCGCCCACCCTGGGCAGCGGGGTGCAGGCCTGATAGTCGGCCAGGACCGGGTTCTCCGTGTCGGTGATGATCGACACCATCTCGGTGCGGATCAGGCCGGGACGGATCGCGTTCACCCGGACGCCGCTGGGGCCGAGCTCGTCGGCGGCCAGCATGCACAGGTGGTCGATGCCCGCCTTGGCCACGCCGTACGGGCCGAGCCAGCGGTGGGTGTTGGAGGCGGCGATCGAGGAGATCGCCACGAACGAGCCGCCGCCCGCCGCGGCCATCAGCGCGGCGGAGTGCTTGAGCGCCAGCATGGTGCCGGTCAGGTTCGTCGCGATGACCTTCTGCCACTCCTCGATCGGCAGCCGGGTGATCGGGCCCAGCCAGCCGGAGCCGCCCGCCGAGGCGACCACCCCGTCCAGGCGGTCGCCCGCGTGCTCCCACCCCCGCCGTACGGCCGTCGCCATCTGCTCCTCGTCAGCCACGTCGGCCACCACGTAGCTCGCCTTGCCGATCTCCGCGCAGGCGGCGGCCAGCCGATCCTCCCTGCGGCCGCAGATCGTCACGGCGGCGCCCGAGGCGGCAAGGCGCTTGGCGACGCCCAGCCCGATGCCGCTGCCGCCGCCGGTGACGAGCACTCCTTGGCCGCCGAGGTTCATGGCCGCTCCCTCCACAACGGTTCGTCGACGGTGAAGCCGACCGGGTCGCCCCACCGGTTTCGGCGCCGTGGTCGGCGAGCGTCATCCCGGCGAACGGGCCCAGGGCGAGCCCCGCCCGGCCAGAGGACCTTCAGGCATGGACATCTCCTCGACTCTAAGTCCGCACGGCGATCACAAGCAAGCGCTTGGTAATGGCCGCTTTTGCGGGTGTCCCGCTCGGAACGCGATTTTGTACGTGAGCTGGGTTTTGTTGCGCGATCAGGGCGGCGGCCGGCAGTAGTTTCTGGCCGCTCAAGCCCACGCGATCATCGCGTGTGACGTCATCGGCACCGTGCGTCGCGGACTCCTGGGCCGGATCCTGATCCTCGGCGAACGCCACCTTGCCCTCGTGCTCCACGAATACCCCCGGCCGCGTCGTAGACCACGCCCATGCGTGGCCCGCCGGATGGACGGCCAGGGCCGGCAGGTCAAGAGTGGCCCGGCGCTCGCAGGGCACGGCGCCGAAGCCGTCCGCGCCGCCATCGCCGCCACGATCATGCTCGACCACATAGGCGCGCAGCGATCCCCGCATGTGCGCCTGAGCCCGTCGCCGCGGTTCCGGCCTGCCGGACCGGCCCGCCAGTCCGACCCCGCCACGTCGTGATCCACCACAAAAGCGGCACGCTGCACACCAAAGAACTGAAGCTGGAGTATGAGCGCCCAACCAGGGCGGGCGTGGGGTCAGAAGCGCCATGTCCCGCGACGCGACGGCATGGCCTCGGATGAAGCCGTCACGCAAGCGGGTGTTCGGATCGAGTAGGGCGATAAGGTCGTGGAGGGTGAGGAATCCGGGTCATGCCGATGTCCTCTCACGCGAGGTCAAGCTGTTCGTGGTCGCGGAGCGGGTCTGTTCGGTGGGTGTCACCGCGGACCTCTGGGACCCAGAGTCGTAGCCTGGGCGGCGATGTTCGCCACGATCTCACCTGCTGGAGTCTGGCCGTGAATGAGACCGGCCGACTGACCGGCGTACAGGGCAAGGGCCGTGAGATCGCCGTCCATGCCCGCGACGGGGATCATGTCGTCGTAGCGTCGGTGCACGCGCCCCCGCGCATCCGTGGCCACCGGGTCCGCCTCGCCGGGCCGGTCGGGAGCCGCTGGACATCCTGCCGCCTCCCACGCGGTCATGGTCGAGTTGCGTAGGGCCCGGTGAGGTGCGTCCGGCCATCCGCCGTCGAAACAGTGCGTGTATACGGCTTCGTCGGGGTCGGCCTCCAGTACGGCCTGCCGGTAGACGCTGTGCGTGGCCGCCTCGATCGCGGTCAAGAACCTCGTCCCCAGCCATCCAGCCTGTGCGCCCAGGGCCAGCGCGGCGGCCAGGCCCCGCCCGTCCGCGATCCCGCCGGCGGCGATCACCGGTATCGGCCCGACGGCGTCCACCACGGCTGGGATCAGTGCCATGGTGCCCACGCGTCCGCGCACGTGCCCCCCGGCCTCCCAGCCCTGCGCCACCACCACGTCCACCCCGGCCTGCGCTGCATGCGCGGCCTCCCGCACGGAGCCCACCGTGTGCACGTGCACCGCCGCCGCGTCGTGCACCCGCCCGCTCACCGCCCCGGGATCTCCCCAGAAGGTGGAGACGATCCTCACTCCTTCCTCCAGGCATGCGGCCAGCACATCGTCGATAGGGAAGTCCAGCACAAGGTTCACACCGAACGGCCGATCCGTGAGCGCACGCACTCGCCGTACCTGGCTGAGCGCCTCCTCAGGTGTGACCCACGTGAGCGCGAGCATGCCCAGCCCGCCGGCGTTGGAGACGGCCGCGACCAGCTCGGGCGTGACAGCAGACCCGATGGGCGCCTGCACGATCGGCACCTCGATCCCCAGACGTTCGCACACAGGCGTCACCCATCCGCTCATCGATGCCCCTCACCTCGGTGTTTCTGTTTCCGAATCACTGCAGCCCGGATGCTAGCATTTCGAAATCAGAATCACTATCCAGCCCGAACCCCGGACTCCCGCCCACAGACCGGCCACACTGGCAGATCGCTGAGAGGCCCGCCATGCCCGTTCCCAAGCCAGGAAGGCCCGTACGCGGCTCGACCACCGGCCGTCCCCTCATGGCAGCCCTTGACCTGTTCGGCCGGCGCTGGGCCTTGCGCGTCATCTGGGAGCTCAACAACGGCCCATGCGGCTTTCGCCCTTTGCAGCAACGCTGCGACGGCATGTCGTCCAGCGTCTTGCGCCAGCGCCTGCTCGAGCTGGCGGAGGCGGGCCTCGTCACCCAATTGCCCGACACCAGCTACGCCCTCACCCCACTCGGCGAGGACGCCTACCAATCCCTGCGCCCGTTGGTCCAGTGGTCATCCCGCTGGGCCACCGCCCTTTCCGAGAGATCCGACGACATGGACTCCGCACAGCTGTAGCGGATCAACCCCCACGCGCAGGGTCTGAGCTCCCGAGCGAGCGTCCACCACATGGGCCGCTTCCTGCGCGCGCAAGCCGACGCTCTGCCGGCTTGCGACATCCTCGAGACCGTCACCTTGAACAGGCAGCGCCCGTACATTCTGGCCGTCATCGAACACACCGCTCGGCGCGTGCGCGTACTGTCACCACATCAACCCACGCACGATCCGGCCGAGGTGGCCGATCTCACGGCCGAATCAAGCGACGGAGCACCGTCTGCGGCCTGATCCATGAGTATCGCTGAGCCGCTTGACACGGCGTGAAACCTCAGGCCGGCGCGATGAGCGAGTTTGCCGCACGGATCGGCAGCCGGTCACCGGCGTGGTGATCGTGGCAGATGTCGTCGAGCCTGTGGATCACGTGCACCTATGGTGTGCGCCTGACCATGAGACGGGCGCCCCTCGGCTGGGGCGTCTGGGCTTCGTCGAGAAGTGACTGCACGATCGGGAGGGTGTCGCGCCGGCTGTGTTCCACGTGTGCGAAGGCCAGCGCGGCGGCCAGATCCGCCTGGCCGGACGAGATCGCCCGGTAGAGCTGGGCGTGCTCGTGATGGAAGTTGACCTGGTTGCTTTCGGGCACGATGTAGAAGAGCCGGTTCACGCGCCCGAGGATCGGTGCCATGAGGTCTTGCAGTAGCTGATTGTCGGAGAGCCTGAGGATCTCGGCGTGGAAGCGCGAGTTGGTAGCTGACAGCAGCGCGCCGTCGTTGGCGACGGCTGTCTCCGCCTCTTCGAGGATCACCCGGAGAGTTTCGGCGGACGCGCCGAGCGAGCACTGCTCGGCCGCGAGTCGGGTGGCGAGCACCTCGAGCGAGCCGCGTACGTCGTAGAGCTCGTTCACGTCTCGCGTCGTCAGCGAGGCGACCACGGCGCCGCGCCGGGGCCGGCTGCGGATGAACCCCTCGCTCTCCAGCCGCGGGAACGCCTCGCGGATGGGGATGCGAGAGATGCCGAGCTCTGCGGCGACCGTGCGCTCTCGGATGCGCGCGCCCGGTTTGAACGTGCCGTCGATGATCCGGTCGCGGACCCACTCGTAAGCCAGCTGGTCGAGGGAGAGCCCGGGTGTGTCGACCGGATGCCGCAGCCTCGCGAGACGATGGCCGGTTACCCGAACGCGCGATCCGTCGTCTTTCCGCAGAGCGGCATCGTCTCGGGGCCCGGAGTGGCGGACCTGATCCTGGCAGCGACGCGCCGCCCCAGCACGGAAGCCGTCGGCGACCCCGACGTGCCCTTCGCGCTGGCGGCCCGCCACGACATCCACCTGAGCGAGGGCGGGTCCGCAGCGCTCTCCGTGGCGAACGGGCTGGTACTCGGCCCAGGACGCGGCTGAGGCGGCGGCCGAGTACCGCTGGACGATAGCCCGCGACGGTTCGGCCTTCCGCCGGGTGGTCCCCTCGCCGATGCCGCTGCGCGTCGTGCAGGCGCCGCTCGTCCGCGCGCTTCTGGAGGCCGGCCAGCTGGTCGTCTGCGTCGGCGGTGGCGGCGTGTCGGTGAAGACCGACGGCAAGGGCCGGCAGACCGGGGTCCAGGCCGTGGTCGACAAGGACCTGGCCAGCGCCGCCCTCGCCGCCGAGCTCCAGGCCGACATGCTGATCATGCTGACCGACGCCGCGTACGTGAGCGAGAACTGGGGCACCCCGGCGCAGCGTGACATCCTCACCGCCTCGCCGGAGGCCATCTCCGAGCTGCCCTTCGAGGAAGGCTCCATGAAGCCGAAGATCGACGCGGCGGTGCGGTTCGCGAAGGCGGGCGGGCGCGCCCTCATCGGCCCGCTCGACCGGCTCGACGACCTGCTCGCCGGGCGCTCGGCACCGAGGTGCGCCCCGACGTACCCGAGGGGCTCGTCTACCTCTGAAGCATGGGGACCGGCTCCTCCTCGGTGAAGGCCCTGTTTCCCGCGCCGGCGTGAACGGCTCGACGAACTCGCCGTCGATCGAGGCATCGGCGAAGAAGTACTCGCTCCAGCACTTTCGGATGAACTCCCGCTTGCCCGCGCCAGTCCGCTCATGAGGGCGGCGGGGCGGATCCGGCCGGTGAGGCCGGAGACCACCAGGGCCACGATGGTGCCGGTGACCGCGGTGGGCAGCTGCCACAGGCCGGCCTCCAGCGGGGACAGGTCGAGCACCAGCTGCAGCGCTGCTGAAGCCGCCCGGAGTTCGAGGCGTGGGATTCGGGGATCAGGAAGGGTCCGGTGACCAGCAGCAAGGCCATGGCAGGAATCGCGAGCAGGAACACCGCGCCCCACCAGAAGTACTGCAGCAGCACGCCACCGACCAGGGGGCCGAGCGCATCCCCGCCCATGAAGGCCATCATCCAGATCGTGATGGCCAGGGTGCGCTGCCGTACGTCGGTGAACAAGGTGCGGATCAGCGCCGGCGAGAACGGTGCCAGCGCGGCGGCGAGGCCCTGGACCGCCCGTGCCGCGATGAGCAGGCCCGCGCCGGGGCGAAGGCGGCGATGACGGACGCGGCGGTGAAGGCGACGGGACCGAGGAGCAGGATCCGCTCGTGCCCGAGACGGTCACCGACCGTCCCCATCGCGACCAGCGATCTCACCACGGCCCGCATGTCGCTCCTCAAACGGATAAATTCGCTTCGTTTAGGGAAGCTGTAACGGAGTGAATCGATTCGCAAGGTGGTTACAGTGAGCACATGACCCGCAAAGCTCCCCGGCATGCCGAAGCCGAACGCAACGATCAGGCTCTCCTGGAGGCCGCGAAGAAGGTCCTGGCCGTGGACGGGGCGCACGCGTCGGTGGCGGCGATCGCCGCGCACGCCGGAGTCGGCATCGCGAGCCTGTACCGCCGCTACCGATCCAAGGACGAGCTCTTCCAGCACCTGTGTTCGCTCTCCCTCGACCAGTGGATCCAGGCCGCCGAAAACGGCCTGGAGCATGACGACCCATGGGAGGGACTGGCCCACTACATCGGCGCCTGCGTCGAGTTCAGCGGCGGCTCCCTCGGGCCGCTGGCAGGCACGATCGCCGTGACGGACGAGATGGCGGCCAAGTTCACCAGGTCGGATGAGCTGATGAGGGAACTGGTGGACCGGGCGCACCAGGCAGGAGTGCTCCGACCTGACGCCGGGACGATGGACATCTCGCTGCTGATCGAGCAACTCGGCAAGTCGCCCCTGATCGACCAGCTCGACCGGCAGGGCCGTACCGACCTGATCGACGCGGCCCGCAACGCCCGCCGACGCACGATCGCCATCGCTCTCGACGGCCTGCGCTCCGGGCATCCCCGATTGCCGGGGGCCCAACCCGCTTCCGCCCTCCTGACCGGACGCTGGGAGCACACCCCCGAGGACCCGGCGAAGTCGTCAGGACAGCGGTAGACCAAGAAGCCGGGCCAGCGAGAAGGCGTCCGCGATCACGCCAACGGTTGGGCGATCCGGTCATGCTCGCCCCGGACTCATCCAGGCAGCCCCTGTGGAGGACCTGCTCGGGCGGCTGCCGTCGCGTGACGCCGCCCCGCCTGCCGCGGTAACCGGGCTCGTCGCGTGTGGCCGTTGTTCCGGCTGTTCAAGGCCCAGTTCGGGCTCGAAGGCGGCCGCGCCTTCAGGGCGCGGGCCGCCGTGGCAGGCCATGCCTGGCTCGGTGTCCGGCTCGGCCTCTCCTTACCTCCGGCGGGCGGTCGCCGCTGTGGCAGGCAGGTTCTCGCAAGAGGCCTAGTCGCAAGGGCCGGCTGCGGAGGCGGCGGACAGCAAGGTGAGCGCGGCCTTGCGGGCGTGCTCACCCGCGCCGACGCTGTCGTGGTGCGCGGCGACGACGGTCGCGCCCTCGACCAGCATCAACAGCTGCCGCCCCAGGGCCGGTGGATCGTCGGCTCCGGCCCGCTCGGCGATGCTGGTCAGCAGCTCGAGGTAGCGGTCGAGATGGCGCGCGGTGATGGTGCGTACGGGCTCCACGTGGTGCTGGGCGGCCGCGTTGAGCATCGCGCAGCCGCGGAAGACCGGAGCGTCGTACCACTGCTGGAGGGCCTCGAACACGGCGGCGAGCTGGTCGCGGGGGTCGTGGCCGGCGGCTTCCACGGCCGCGGTCAGCCACTGCGTGACCCGCTCGCTGCGCTGCCGGAGCGTGGCCTCGACCAGGCCCTCCTTGGTGCCGAAGTGCCGGTAGAGCGTCTCCTTGGATACGCCGATGCGGGTGCACAGCTCGGCGACGCCGATGCCGTCGAGCCCGCGCTCGTACAGCACCGCGGTGGCTGCTTCGAGGATGGTGGCGCGGGTGCGTGCGGGGTCGATCGTCGAGCCTTTGGTGACTGGCATGGGGTAGATGGTACCGGTCGGTTCGATCCGGTGTTAATGTTCCGGATCGTACCGAACGGTTCGACCTCGGGAGTTCTTCCATGTTTGACCCGCTTGCCGCCGACTCTCCGCGCGACCCTGACTTCCCGGCCACCACACCGGCGCTGACGTTCGACAGCGGGGGCGCGTCGCTGCTCGGTGTGTTGCACGTTCCAGCAGGCCGAGGGCCGCACCCTGTCGTCGTGCTCCTGCACGGATTCCCCGGCAACGAACGCAACTTCGATCTCGCGCAGGTGCTGCGCCGTGCGGGTTACGCGTCCTTGGTGTTCCACTATCGCGGTTCGTGGGGCGTCGGAGGCTCGTGGTCGTGGGGGCACGTGCTGGAGGACACGGCAGCGGTCGTGGCCGGACTGCGCGGCCTCGCCGCCGCTCACCGGCTGGATCTGCAGCGGCTGATGTTGATCGGTCACAGCCTGGGCGGCTTCGCCGCGCTGATGACCGCGGCCGCCGAACCGTCCGTCGCCGCCGTCGCCACGGTGGCCGCATTCGACCTCGGCGCGGCGGCGGCGCTCTGCCGTACCGACCCGAGTGTCCGGGCGAGCTATGTCGAGGCGTTCGCCGGCGAACTCGGTCCCCTCCGGGGCACCAGCGGGGAGGCGCTCGTCAGCGAGATGGAGGCGGCCGGCGACTCGTGGCGGTTGGCCGGACTCGCGCCGCTGCTGGCGAACCGCCCCGTGCTCCTGATCGGCACGGGCCTCGACACCGTCACCCCGTACGACGTGCATCACGAACCGGTCGTCACGGCCTACCAGGCGCAGCCCGTCGAACACCTTGAACACCACCTCTTCGCGACGGACCACGCATTGTCGGACCATCGCGTGACCCTGACACGGACGATCCTGGGCTTCCTGGCACGGTGCCCATGAGGCAGGCGCAGCGGCAGGCGCTGCGGTTGGCTCTCGGCACCGCCTCGGCGCTCGGGCTGGCGCGCTTCGCGTACGGGCTGCTCCTCCCGGCGATGCGGGACGACCTGCACTGGACCCTGTCCGAAGCCGGGACGATGAGCGCCGCCAACGGGCTCGGCTACCTGCTGGGCGCGCTGCTGACCGCCGTCGCCGTCCACCGCATGGGCGCCGCCGTCACCTTCCGCTGGGGCATGATCCTCACCGCGGTGTCGCTGGCCACCACCGCCGCCAGCGACCACACCCTGGCGCTGCTGGCCACGCGAGCCGCGGCCGGGGCGGCGGGAGCCGCCGTGTTCATCACCGGCGGTGTGATCGCATCGCACATCGCCACCCGCGCCGCCTCCGGCGCGCCCATCACCATCTACTTCGCGGGCACCGGCCTGGGCATCGTCTTCAGCGGCCTCACCATCCCGCCGCTGGCCGACCACTGGCGCCCTATCTGGCTCGGCTTGAGCGTCGCCGCCGCTCTGGCAACGCTGATCAGCTGGCGCGCCGCCCATACCAGTGAGGAAGCGACGGCCGCCGGCGCCGGCCGGGCCCATGTGCGCCCGTTGTGGGGGATCGCCCTGGCCTACCTGCTGTTCGCCGCCGGCTACATCACCTACATCACGTTCCTGTCCGCCTACCTCGCCGATCGGCACGCCCCGCTCGGACTGGTGGTGCTGACTTGGACAGCGCTGGGCCTGGCCGTCGTGGCGGCACCCGCGCTGTGGAGCCGCCCGACCGCACGCTGGCCGGGCACCCGCGCCCTGACCACCCTGCTCGGCCTGCTGGCCGGCGGCGCGGCGCTGGCCCTGGCCGCACCCTCACCACCGGTCATCCTCGCCTCCGCGGTGGTCTACGGGGCGACGTTCATGGGCGTCCCCGCCGCCGTCACCGCGCTCATCAAGGCGAACACCCCACCCGCCGACTGGACCGCCACGCTGGCGGTCTTCACCACGCTGTTCGCGGCCGGCCAGACCGCCGGCCCCTGGCTCGCCGGACTCCTCGCCGATCACACCTCGACCAACGCGACCCTGGCGTGGACCGCGGCCCTGTGCGCCGCAGCGGCTGTGATCGCCACGATCGCGGGCCGCTCGCGCCTCTCCGCAGCGTCCCAGCCGAGTGTCATCGAGACGAACGCCTGACCCGGGCGCCCGCTGACCGTGCGGAAGATCTGCTGCGCGCAACTGAGCTATGAGATCGACAACGAAGGAGGCATCATCGTGGCTGAAGTACTGTCTGACGCGGAGTTGGCGAGCTCGCTCGAGGGCGGATTCGTCAGCAGGCACGCCGACGTCGACGGGACCCGTCTGCACTACGTGGCGGGCGGGCAGGGTGAGCCTCTGCTCCTGCTCGGCGGGTGGCCGCAGACGTGGTGGGAGTTCCACAAGATTATGCCGGCGCTGGCCGAACGGCACCGGGTGATCGCCGTCGACCTGCGCGGCATGGGCGGCTCGGACAAGCCCCGCGACGGGTACGACAAGAAGACGATGGCCGCCGACATCCTGGAGCTCGTCCTCCACCTGGGCCACGACCGCGTCGACATCGCCGGCCACGACATCGGCGGCATGGTCGCCTACGCCTTCGCCGCCAACCATCCCACCCACGCCCGGCGCATCGCGCTGCTGGACATCGCGCACCCCGACGAGCGCTTCTACAACCACTCCCTGCTCCCTCGGCCCGGACGCCAGCAGATCGACGGCGACATTCACGCCGGCCCCGGCCGCTTCCTGTGGTGGTTCGCCTTCAACCAGGTGCCCGACCTGCCCGAGCGCCT
Source organism: Nonomuraea sp. bgisy101 (assembly GCF_057708945.1). Lineage (NCBI taxonomy): Bacteria > Bacillati > Actinomycetota > Actinomycetes > Streptosporangiales > Streptosporangiaceae > Nonomuraea > Nonomuraea sp. bgisy101. The sequence goes on along the minus strand of NZ_JBYITD010000039.1, from coordinate 4,074 downwards.
GCTCGCCGGCAGGTCCCGCGAACTGATCGACTGGATGTGCGACTACCTGATCGAAGACCCCTCCGCCATCAGCGACCGCGACCGCGAGATCTACGCCCGCGCCTACGCCGCACCGGACGCGATCCGCGCGGGCAACTCCTGGTACCGATCGTTCGGACAGGACATCGCCGACGAGAAGACCTACGGCAAGGTCACCGTCCCCCTGCTAGGCCTGGGCGGCGGCGAAGCAGGCCACATGCTCCTGCAGGCGGTGCTACCGGACAAGGGCACCGATGTCGAAGTGGTGAAGGTGCCCGACAGCGGCCACTACATCCCCGAGGAACAACCCGAGATCGTCATCGAACACCTGGCACGGTTCTTCGCCTGATGCTGATCTCCGGCACGATGATCGTCAGTTTCAGAACGACAGCGTCGCCGCCTTGCCGGCCTTCGAGGCCGACCAGCGCGGCAGTGCCGTAGCGCGTGTCGCAGCCCTTGTATCGGGGTCGGGTAGCGCCGCCACCGCCCCAACCAGCGGGGACACGCCGCCGCGCGGGCATTCTCCGCTGAGGTGACGATGGTCGCCACGCGGGCGTTTTCGATGAGTCCACGTGGCAGTGCCGTCGCGCATTGGCGGCACCCGAAACAAGCCTGATTCAGCGGCGTCCTCGCATGTTCGGTTCCTGCTGGGGGCACCCGAGAGGAGCTGCGCCGACGGCATGCCGCGAATCGTGCGTGAGCAAACCATCAATCACGTGCCGCGCCATCGCTACCCGGTCGTCGTCACCGAGGCGCACGGCCAGATTGACGGCGCTGAGCAAGGCGCTCACCTGGAAGGCGGCAGACTCGGGATCGATTTCGGCTATCTCACCGCGTGCGACGGCGCGCCGGAACTGCGTCGCGAGGGTCGTGTGCCAGGCACGTTGTTGCCGTCGCAGTACATCCCGGACAGGCCCGGGGCGGCTGTCGAATTCCGGCAGGTTCGCGCCCCAGAAGCAGCCACCGGAGAACAGCGGCTGTACGGCGTAGTCGATCCACCGATCGACCAGGGCGCGAATGCGCGCGACGCCCGCGGGGGATCGCAGGGCGGGCCGGATGACCGCGTCGACGAACGACTCGCGGGCCGCTTCCACGGTGGCGAGCTGCAGCCCCTCCTTGGTCCGGAACAGGGTCTGGATTCCGGCCTTGCTGATGCCGAGATCCTCGGCCAGACGGCCGAAGCTGAGCCCGTCGAGCCCGTCCAGCGAGGCGATGTCGACCGCTCGCCGGGTCACGGTCCGCCGCGACTGCGCGCCGCGCAGCAAACGCTTGTCGGTGGTTTCCTCGGCAGCCTGTCGCCCAGATGTCACCATACAGTCGATCGTATGCCGTCGGTCCGGCCCACGTTGTTTGCCCGCCGTGCCGCCACTGCCCTTCAGACCTTGCGCACCCCGATCTGTGTGATTGAAGTAAACATACGGTCGAACGTATGCTTTGATGGCCTTGCCTGGTCGAGGTTGGCCGGTGTGGACAAGAAGGGATGCTTGATGCATGACATAACCAAGGCGACGACGCTACGGCCGACTCGGGATCATTCGGCCGCGGTCGTGTGGGTGCTCTGCTCGGCCGCGTTCATGGCGATGCTCGACGTGTTCGTGGTGAACGTCGCGTTCACCAAGATCGGTGAGTCGTACCGGGGTTCCTCGCTGGCGGACCTCAGCTGGGTCCTCAACGGGTACGCGATCGTCTATGCGGCGCTGTTGATTCCGGCCGGGCGTTTCTCGGATCGATTCGGGCGCAAGGCCGGATTCCTGGTCGGGCTCGGCATTTTCACGCTGGCCAGCCTGGCCTGCGCGCTGGCGCCGTCGCTGTGGGCGCTCGTGGCATTCCGGGTCGTGCAGGCAATCGGTGCCGCCGCCCTCACCCCGGCGAGCCTCGGGCTGCTGCTCACGGTGCTGCCGCCGGCGAAGGTGTCGGCTGCGGTAAAGATCTGGGCCACAACGAGTTCCTTCTCCGCAGCCTTCGGTCCCGTAGTCGGCGGGGCGCTGGTCGAGGCGTCCTGGCGCTGGATCTTCCTGATCAATCTGCCGGTGGGTGTGGTGGCCGGAATCTCCGCCCTGCGCCTGGTTCCGGATCTGCGGCAGCGGGTGCAGGCGCGGGTGCCCGATCTGCTCGGAGTGGCGCTGCTGGTCGTGGTGATCGGGGGGCTGTCGCTGGGTCTGGTGAAGAGCAGCGAATGGTCGTGGTCGAGCGGAGCGACACTCTGTGTCCTCGCCGTCGCGGTGGCGGGCCTGGTCCTGTTCGTGGTGCGGATGGTGCGGCATCCCGATCCGGTGGTATCGCCCGCCCTGTTCCGGGTGCCCACGTTCGTGTGGGCCAACACCACCGTGCTGGCGTTCTGCACCGCGTTCGGGGCGTGGTTCCTCAGTATCGCTATGTGGCTGGAGAACGCGGCCCGCTTCAACACCATCGAAACCGGGCTCGCCATCGTGCCAGGGCCGATCATGGTGCCGATCTTCGCCGCCGTCAGCCAACGACTGATCAAGTGGGTGCCGGTGGGTGTCGTTGTGGCCATGGGCAATCTGCTGTTCGCCGGAGGGGTGGTGCTGGTGCTGGGTACCGCTGCGACGCCCGTGCACTACGCCACCGAGGTGCTGCCGGGCTGGATGATTTCCGGCGTCGGCATCGGCCTCGCCCTGCCCAGCATGATCGCCTCGGCAGCCGTCGATCTGCCGCCGGAGCAGTCCGCCACCGGCAGCGCGGTGGTGAACACCGCCCGCCAGCTCGGCTACGTGCTGGGCGTCGCCGTTCTGGTCGCCATCGTCGGGTCGCTGAATGTCGCCTCCGATCGATTGCTGACCGCCTTCCAGCACGGCTGGTGGTTCATCGCCATCGTGGCCGCCGTCAGTGCGGCAACGGCATTCGGCATAACGCCGCGCACCACTCAGTCGTAGCCGGAAATCAGGCAGGTGAAGAATGCAGACGGGAGCGGCTCGTACGAAGACAGCATCGCCACCTTGCTCTGCTCGATCTGGCTGGTCAGGGCCTGCTCGCGGGCGTCGATCTTGTCCAGTGGCCAGGTACTCAGGTCCTGCCCGCCGGACCCCGCCACGACGGGAGCGAGGTTTGAGTGGTTCAGGATGCTGTCTGGTCGTGGACGTGGAGCCTGATCGTGCCGTTGGAGATCGAGATGTCATGATTCGCCGCCGTCGGGCGTTGCCTGCAAAGCGTGTCATCCCCTTCTAGCGGCGGATGTGGAGGACGTGTTTTCGTCGCCGCAGTGCGCCCTCCGGCCAGGAGGAGACGGGAGGTGGTGGGGACACGAGTGATCGTGAAGCCGTCACCGCAGATCTCGCCGCCGCCGTCGCGGCAGTCGCGGGCCCATCGTCGTCCGTTGTAGTGCGGCAATGTGACCTGCGAGGGTCGTTCGTCGTCGCCGTAGTCGACACCGGCCACCCACACGTCGTCAGCGGCGAAGGCGGTCACCTGGTGCGGGTTCTCCCAGGACCCCGGCATGATGCCAGTCCCGCAACCTGCGCCAGCAGGTCATCCCCGAAACGAAGCCCAGCTCCTGCGGCAGGAACTCCCAGGCAATGCCGGTATAGAGCACGAACAAGATGCCCGACAGGACCTTCCGGTTGTCCAGACGCTTGCGTCCCGGGTGATCGACCCGGCGCGGCACGACCGGCAACAACGGCTCGATCCGCGCCCACAGCCCGTCGGGAACGCCCCATGGTGGCTGCTCGCCCTTCCTCGTATTCCTAGATCATTTTGTTAGTACTTCTAAAGCAGGCGAGATCCCTCATTTCGCAGATCCGTCTTGAATATTTGAACATAAACCTGCAGGGTTTATGAGCGCTTTGGAAATCGAAAGATATGCAATAAGACTCGGGATGGACGCGCCCACGCGATTCCAGCCGCACGATAGTCGAACACGCTATCAAAAAGCCTTTGGGCCCCTCGCGTGCCCGATCAGGCAGGAAGTTGGGTGGAACCGCGGGGAGTAGCAGAGGCCGTCACGAGAAGCCGAAAGAGAGCATCTTCCTGGTCCAGGCCGTAGCCGCATACGCAATCTTCCAAACTGTACGGCGGCAGAGTACGGCAATCACCGTGACT
>NZ_JBYITD010000038.1:0-91281 GCF_057708945.1 Nonomuraea sp. bgisy101 | reverse complement strand
TCCCTCCCCCCCCCCCCCCCCCCCCCCCCCCACGGACCTACATCGGGATCCAGAAGAACACCAGCATCGCGATCGCCAAGCACACCACGAAGCCGATCAGCTCGAAGGCCCAGTCGTGGTGCCGGGTGCGCCGCCTGCCCTTCTTCTTGCTCGCGGCCTTCTTCGCAGCCGCCTTCTTCGGGGCGGCCTTCGTGCTCGCGGCCTTCGTGCTCGCGGGCTTCGTGCTCGCGGGCTTGCCGTTCGCGGGCTTCTTGCTCGTGGGCCTTCCGCTCGCGGGTTTCGTGCTCGCGGGCTTCTTGGCCGCGGGCTTGTCCGGGGCCTGCGGTACGGCGGGCCGTACCGGCTCGGCGGCCGCGGTCGACGCCTCCTCCTCCACAGGGAGGGGAGCGATCTCCTCCGGCGCGGGAGGCAGGACGTAGACGGGCTCCTTCGCCGGCTTGCGCGGCACGAACAGGTCCGCGGGCTCCTTCCGCGGCTCCGCCTGGTGCACGAGCAGGTCCGCGGGCTTCTTCTCCGTCTCGCTCCTGGGCGCGAGCCGGTCGGTGGCGTCCTTGCGTGGTTCGCCCTTGTGTACGAGCAGGTCGGCGAGGGCCGACCGGTCGCGGGCGCGCATCGGCACGTCCGTAGGGTCGTCGGCCACCTCCACGAGGGGCGGCGCCGCGGTCCACGTGTCGTCCAGGATGTCGCCGCCCGCCAGGGCCCTGGGCGCCGCGGCGGGTGAGGGGTCCGGTGCCGGGGTGGGCTTGCTGAAGGCGTCCCACGTCGGCGGCGCCTCGAGCACGTCGGCCGGAGTGGGGGCCGACAGCAGGGGCGGGCGTGCGGTGAGCGTGTCGCGCAGCTTCGGCATCGGCGCCGTCGCCGCCTCGTGGGGCGGGACGCGCGACGAGTCCGGCGGCGTGAGCAGCTCGGTCGGGAACAGCCCCGTGCTGGTCGCGGGATCGGTGTCGCCGAGCGGGACAGGCCAGACGGGGGTCGTCGGCCACATCGGCTTGACGAACAGCGAACCGGTCCTGGGCACGGGAACCGTGCTCGCCGGGGCAGGGCGCGGGCCGAGCAGTCGCTCCCTGACGGCGGCGGGCGGCGGGCGCCACGGAAGGCGGCCGAGCACGTCGCGCAGCGGCGCCACGCCCAGCGCGCCGTACACCTCGGCCACCTGCTGAGCCGGTCGAGGGCCGGCGGCGGCCAGCGCGGACAGCAGCGACTGGCGGAAGCGGAGCGCGGCGTTCTGGATCAGCTCGACGGCGGTGTCCTTGGCCACGTCGAGCACCCAGGCCAGCTCGGCGTCGGTCAACCCGATGACGATGGACAGGACGAGTACTTCGCGCTGGTGCGGGCGAAGATCGCGCAGGACGCGCTCGACCAGTGCGGTGGCCGGGTCGATGAGGGGATCGATGACAGGCGGCGCGTAGACGATGTCGCGGCGGAAGATCTCCCGCCGCGCGAGCGCGTACAGCGCGGCACGCGGCGGCTCCACGGAAGGCACGCTGGAAAGGACGGCATCCAGCGCGTCGGAGGCGGAGCCCGGGTCGCCGAGCTGGTCCGCGCAGTAAGCGAACAGCCCGGCGGCGTGACGGTCGTAGAGCTCGGCGATCAGATCCTCGCGAGATCGCTGATCGGTGAGCGGGTGGGTCACGGGGCCGAATTCCTCTGAAAGAAAAGTGGACGCTGGGGATGAGGGGGCGGCGTCGGAGTGTTGCAGGCAATCATGCCGGTTGCCGAGGCGGAATGCACCCTTGGATGCCCATTTGATAGCCCAGTGAAGCGTTTCAGCTTGGGGGCAACGGGACACAAGAGGATCGCTCGCCGTAGTCTGTCGACCAGAGATCATGGGGCGGGCCGCGGCCCCGCCGGTCGAGCGAGAGGTCGCGCATGATCACATTTGACTCCGTCACCAAGCGATACCCCGATGGCTTCGTGGCCGTCGACGATCTGTCCATCGAAGCGGAGACAGGGCGGATCACCGTCCTCGTCGGCCCCTCCGGATGCGGCAAGACGACGACGCTACGGATGATCAATCGGATGATCGACGCCACCGAGGGGCAGATCCTGCTCGACGGCGCCGATGTCAAGAAGATCGATCCCCCGACGTTGCGGCGCGGCATCGGCTACGTCATCCAGCAGGCGGGCCTGTTCCCGCATCGCAAGATCGTCGACAACGTGGCGACCGTGCCGTACCTGCTGGGCTGGGACAAGAAGAAGGCCCGTGACCGGGCCATGGAACTGCTGGAACGGGTCGGGCTCGATCCCAAGATGGCCCAGCGCTACCCCTTCCAGCTCTCCGGCGGCCAGCAGCAGCGTGTCGGCGTCGCCCGAGCGCTGGCGGCCGACCCTCCCGTGCTGCTGATGGACGAGCCGTTCAGCGCGGTGGACCCCATCGTCCGCACCTCGCTGCAGGAGGAACTGCTCAGGCTGCAGTCCGAGCTGAACAAGACCATCGTCTTCGTCACCCACGACATCGACGAGGCGATCAAGCTCGGCGACAAGGTGGCCGTGCTGCGCGTCGGCGGCAAGCTCGCGCAGTTCGCCGCGCCCAAGACGCTGCTGTCGGAGCCCGCCGACGACTTCGTGCGGGAGTTCCTCGGCAGGGACCGCGGCATCAGGCGGCTGTCGTTCATCTCCACCGAGCACCTGCGGCTGCGCACGGACCTGGTCGTCTCCTCCTCCGCCGCGTCCGGGTCGGCCGCCGCGTCCGACGGCCTGCTGATGGTCGTCTCCGAGGACGGCAGGCCGGTCGGCTGGCAGGGAAGCGACGAGCCGTTCGGCACCTACGTCCACGGCAAGGACTCCCTGCGCGCGGCGCTCGACGCCGCCCTGCTCTCGCCGTCGGGGCAGGCGGTGGCCGTCGATCCCGAGGGCAAGGTCGTGGGCATCGCGACGAGGGAGGCGCTCGACGCGGCGCTGGCGGAGGCCGCCGATGGATGACGACGGCCAGCCGCTGTTCAGGTGGAGCTGGGTCGAGAGCAACTGGAACTCGGACTCGCCGAACAGCATCGTCAACCTCCTCCAGGCGCACGTCGTGATGTCCCTGGTGCCCGTTCTGCTCGGGCTGCTCGTCGCGGTACCGCTCGGGCTCGCGTGCGTGCGCTGGCGCTTCCTCTACCAGCCCACCGCGGGCGTCATGAACGTGATCTACGCGCTGCCCTCGCTACCGCTGTTCATGCTGCTGATCCCCGAGACGGGGCTCACCCAGCTGACCGTGATCATCCCGCTGACCTTCTACGCGCTCGCCGTCCTGGTCCCCGCCGTCGTCGACGGCATGGGATCGGTGCCCGACCACGTCAGGCAGTCGGCGGTGGCCATGGGATTCACGCCGCTCCGCCGCCTGGTGCAGGTCGAGCTGCCGATCGCGGTGCCGGTCGTGCTCGCAGGCCTGCGCGTGGTCACCGTCTCCAGCATCAGCCTGGTCAGCGTCGGCGCGCTCATCGGGCAGGGCGGGCTGGGCAACCTGTTCACCGACGCCTTCCAGCGTGACTTCTACACTCCCGCCATCGCCGGCATCGTGCTCATCGTGCTGCTCGCCCTGGTCGGCGACGGGATCGTGCTGACCGCGCAACGCCTGCTCACGCCATGGGTGCGGGCCAGGAGGGCGTCGTGAACTGGATCATCGACTTCTTCACCGACCCGGCCAACTGGTCGGGGTCCGGCGCGATCCCCGTGCGGCTGCTGGAGCACCTGGGCTTCTCCGTCGCCGCCCTCGTCCTCGCCGCCCTCATCGGGATCCCGCTCGGCCTGCTGGTCGGGCACACGGGACGTGGCTCGCTGATCGTGGTCGTCAGCGCGAACCTGGCCAGGGCGCTGCCCACACTCGGCCTGCTCGTGCTGATCGTCCTGCTGCTCGGCACCGCCTCCATCTGGCCGGTGCTGATCCCGCTGGTGGCGCTGGCCGTACCGCCGATCCTGGTCAACACCTTCGAGGGCATCAGGGGCGTCGACCCCGAGTTGCGCGACGCCGCCTACGGGATGGGGCTGCGCGGCCCGCAGGTGCTGTTCAAGGTGCTCGTGCCGGTCGCGCTGCCGCTCGTCATGCTCGGCCTCCGGTTGGCGGCGGTCCAGGTCGTGGCGACGGCCGCGGTGGCCGCTTACGTCGGTCTCGGCGGGCTCGGACGTTACATCATCGACGGATTGGCGACACAGGACTACGAGAGCGTGGTCGGCGGTTCGGTACTGATCGTCGCCTTCGCCCTGGCAGTGCAGGGGCTGTTCACCCTCGCGCAGAGGGTGACGGTGTCCCCGGGGGTGAGCCAGCGACTGCGGGTTCGATAATCTCTCCAATACCCCCCGTTTAGAAGGGAATTAAGCATGAGGCGCATATTCGGCACCGCGGCGGTGCTGCTCTCGGCGATGCTCACCCTGTCCGCCTGTGGTGGCGGCGGCAGCGGCGGAAACCCGCTGGACACCACCTCCGCCAGCGCGGCCCCGTCGGGGTCCGCGCCCGCGGCGGGCGGGGGCACGGCGGTCGTGGGCTCGTTCAACTTCCCCGAGAGCGTCCTGCTGGGCTCCATCTACGCCCAGGCGCTCAAGGCCAAGGGCGTGAACGTCACGGAGAAGCCGAACATCGGCAGCCGCGAGGTCATCTACAGCCAGGTCCAGAGCGGCGGGCTGACGGTCCTGCCCGAGTACAACGGCGCGCTGCTGTTCTTCGTCGACCCCAAGTCGACCGCGGCGTCGACGGAGCAGGTCAACGGCGAGCTCAAGAGCAAGCTGCCCGCCGAGCTCGAGATCCTCGACTCCTCTCCGGCGCAGGACAACGACTCGCTGACGGTCACCAAGGCGACGGCCGACCAGTACAAGCTGACCACCATCGAGGACCTCGCCAAGGTGTCCAAGGACATGGCCGTCGGCGGTCCCCCGGAGTTCAAGAAGCGTCGTGAGCAGCAGTTCAAGGACGTCTACGGCCTGGAGTTCAAGGAGTGGAAGCCGACCGGCGACACCACGGCCGACGCGATCAAGGACGGGACCGTGCAGGCGGGCAACGTCTTCACGACCGACCCGAAGATCATCATCAACAGCATGGTGTCGCTGCAGGACCCCAAGAACGTCTTCAGCGCCCAGAACGTGACGCCGCTGGTGAACAAGGCGGCGGCGAACGACACGATCAAGACCACGCTGAACGCGGTGTCGGCCAAGCTGACCACGGAGAACCTGACGCAGATGATGCAGAAGATCTCGGTGGACAAGGACGACCCCGCGACGGTCGCGAAGGACTGGCTGACGACCAACGGCCTCCTGTAACCCTCGTGAGCCCTGGTGAAGGCACGGTCCTTCACCGAGGGCGCGCGGCGGAGGCGCCGGCCGGTCGTTGGAGGCCGGCGGGACACCGGGAGACGGACGCCGATGGACGCCTCCGGCCGATCTGGCCGGAGGCGTCCGGGTTCGTGATCGATGTGTGCGAAGGTGGTCCGGTGGGCGAGTTCACCGAGGCGATGGCGCAGCTCGCGGCGGGGGTCGCCGTGATAACCGTACGGGATGGCAGGGACGACGTCGGTGTCACCGTGTCAGCTCTGATGTCCGTCTCCGTCGACCCGCCGCTCGTGCTCGCCAGCCTGGGCAGCCGCGGCTATCTCACCGAGGTGCTCCTCAGGCAGGACCGCTGGGCCGCCGCGCTGCTGTCGGCGGACCAGGCGGCCATCGCCAGCAGGTTCGCCACGTCGGGCCGTCCGAGCGCCCGCCATCTGGTCGCCGGGACCCCGCATCACCGCGGCCCCCACAGCGAGGCGCTCATCGTCGACGGAGGGGTGGCCGCGCTGGAGGTGGAGACGTCGCAGGTGGTGCCCGCGGGTGATCACACGCTGTTCGTGGCCAGGGTGCTCGCCGTCGACTACGTCGACTCCACCCCGCTTCCTCTCGTACGGCTCCGCGGGCGATACCGCCCGGTGTAGGTGCCTATGTCCTGAGAAAGTGGACGTGTAATATGCACGTGCATAGATTTCGGGATGGAGGCGCGGATGACCGAGCGTAGATTCCTCTTCGTGATGGGCAGTGCGCGGCCGGGTGGCAACACCGAGACCCTGGCCAGGGCGGCGGCCGAACACCTCCCTGAGGGAGCCGAGCAGCGCTGGCTGCACCTGGACGACCTGCCGCTGACGCCGTTCCACGACATCAGGCACGCGGGGGAGGGCGTGTACCCCGTTCCCGAGGGGAACGAGCGGGTGCTGCTCGATGCCACGCTCGACGCCACGGACCTGGTGATCGCCTCGCCGCTCTACTGGTACACCGTTTCGGCGACCACCAAGCTCTACCTCGACTACTGGTCGGGGTGGCTGCGCGTGCCCGGGGTCGACTTCAGGCGCCGCATGGCCGACAAGACGACGTGGGCGATCAGCGCCGTCAGCGATGACGACATGGTGGTGGCCGACCCGATGGTGGGGACGCTGCGGTTGTGCGCCGAGTACTTCGGGGGGCGCTGGGGCGGCGCCCTGCTGGGATTCGCGAACCGTCCCGGCGAGATCGCGGCCGACCATGACGCGCTGACCAGGGCCAAGTCCTTCTTCCTCACCCCGCGGGCCACCGCCTGACCGCCTTCCCGCGGTCAGTGGTCTCCGGGCCGCCCGGAGCCGACGACCACGACCGGCGGGACTCCGGCTCGACCGGCCGGGGCCGCCAGGCTCAGGGCAGCGAGGCGGGCAGCCCGAAGGCCGCGAAGTGGTCGAGCCCGATGAACGAGGTGATCTCGCGGATCAGCCTGCCGCGTAGGCCGAACACGTTGATCGACCAGCCGAGGTGCGCGCCGGCGTCGTCGTTCCACCGGTAGCAGGCCACCGCGGCCTGGCCGTTCGCGGCGGTCGGAAGGTGCCGCCAGGAGCCGCACGTGGTCAGCGGGACCCGTACGGCGAAGTCGGTGACCGCCTCGAGGCCGCGGTACCAGTGCGGCAGTGGCGGCATCGACCAGGTGACGTCCTCGGTGAGCAGCGCGACCAGCGCGTCGGCGTCGCCGCGCTCCAGCGCGGTGGAGTACTCGGCGACGATCTCCCGCAGGCGCGCGTCGCCGATCTCCCGCAGCGTCCGCTGCTGCGTGGGGGAGGGGATCTTCTCGGCCACGATCGAGCGGGCACGCTGCAGGGCGCTGTTCACCGACGCGGTCGAGGTCTCCATCATGGTGGCGATCTCGGCGGCGGCGAAGCCCAGCACCTCGAAGAGCAGCAGCGCCGCCCGCTGGTTGCCCGGCAGGTGCTGAAGGGCGGCGACGAAGGCGAGCTCGACGGCCTCGCGCTGCTCGTAGCGCGCGTCAGGGCCGGCGGGGCCGTCGGCTATCCCGGCGTCGGGATAGGGGCCGAGCCAGGCGACGTCGGTGAGCGGGACGTCCCCGACCACGACCCGGTCGCTGGACGGGCCGAGATCCATGGGCAGGGCCCGCCTGCCCCGGGCTTCGATGACGTCCAGGCAGGTACGGGTGGCCACGGTGTAGAGCCACGAGCGCAACGAGCTGCGGCCCTCGAACCGCGCCAGCCCCCTCCACGCCCTCAGCAGGGCGTCCTGCAGGGCGTCGTCGGCGTCGTGGGTGGAGCCGAGCATGCGGTAGCAGTGGGCGTGCAGCTCCCGGCGCAACGGCTCGACGAGGCGGGTGAAGGCGATGTCGTCCCCGTCCCGCGCCCGGGCCAGGTCGCCGTCCACGGCACCCCCCGCTGCCGTCTCCGCGGTCCGCGAAGGAATGTCGCTCACGCCCTCGATTCTGCCCTACGGCGCAAGCGCCCCCTTCGACCGAGCGCCGCCACCCCTGGCGCGGAGCAGCCGGCGTGCCGTGGACGCCCGCTGAGGAAGGAAGCCGGCGTGCCGAGGACGCCCGCTGCGGGCCACTCTGCTGCGCCACCCTGCTGTACTGCCGTTGCTGCAGGCCCGTCCGGCGGTGACTCCTGCCACGCTCGCGGCGGTGGAGCGCGGGCTGGCCGCCCTGGTCTCGGCGGGGTTCCCGCTCGGGCGGGCGGTGGACGCGGTCAACGCCCTGACGGTGTTCGTTCTCGGGCACACCGCGGCCGAGGCAGGGATGAAGGCAGGGGAGCGGGAGGCAGGGTCGGCGGCCTGGCTGGCGGAGCTGGACGAGCAGGAGTATCCGCTGCTGGTCCGCGCGGCCCGTACCGGCGAAGGCGCCGACGACGAGGAGCGGTTCGCCTTCGCTGTGGAGGCCCTGCTGACCGGATTCGCGGTCAGTTCGGGCGACTGAACCGGCCGGCGGGCCGGGGTGCACCAGAATGTCCGCATGACTGACCCGAGAATCGATCCCCCCGCGGCCGGTGACGAGCGTGAGCTGCTGACCACCTTCCTCGACTGGCAGCGGGAGACCCTGGCCGTCAAGTGCGCAGGACTGACTCAGGAACAGCTGCGCGAGCGATCGGTCTCCCCGTCGACGATGTCGCTGCTCGGCCTGGTCCGCCACATGACGGACGTCGAACGCTACTGGTTCCGCCGCGTCCTGGAGGGCGCCGACCTGCCCGCCGTCTACTGGAGCGACGTCGACGACGTGGAGTTCGACGTGGCCGGCGCCTCCGCGGACGAGGCGTTGGCCGTGTGGCGGGCGGAGGTGGAGGAGTGCCGCAAGGTCTCGGCCGGCACCCCGATCGAGGCCCTCGCCAAGCGCGACCGCCGCGGCGACCACCACTCGCACCGCTACATCCTCATCCACATGATCGAGGAGTACGCCCGCCACAACGGCCACGCCGACCTCCTGCGCGAGCGCATCGACGGCGCCACGGGGGAGTAGACCGGACGCGCCGCTAACGGATGACGAACTCCCCCGGCAGCAGCAGCGGGCCGTACGCGGGAAGCCCCAGCTCGCCCGCGAGCCGGGCGAACGGACCCCACGCCTCCAGCCGCACCCTGGCCAGCGCCGCCGCCTTGTCCTCGCTGGACTCGGGACCGCGCAGCCGCTCCAGCGGGTGCAGGCGGGGGTAGGTTCGCACCGGCGCGTCCGACGCCAGGCCCGCGCGCTTGCGCGCCATCCCCAGCGCGTCCTCGAGCCCGCCGAGCTCGTCCACGAGGCCGTGCTCGCGCGCGTCGGCACCCGTCCACACCCGTCCGCGGGCCAGCTCGTGGGCCCGCTCCCTGGTCAGGTGGCGGCCCTCGGCCACCTTGCCCACGAAGTCGTCGTAGATGCGGTCGAGCCAGGCGTTGACCCTGTCCCACTCCTCTGGCGAGAACGGCCGGACGGTGGAGAACATCGCCGCCTTGGCACCCTCCTGGATCAGGTCGGTGGTCACGCCGACCTTCTGCAGGAGCCCGTTGAGGACCGCCTTGCCGCCGAACACGCCGATGGACCCGGTCAGCGTGCCGGGCTGGGCGACGATGACGTCGGCCGCCATCGAGACGAAGTAGCCGCCCGACGCCGCCACGTCCCCCATCGACACGATCACCGGTTTGACCTTGCGCGTGAGCACGATCTCCCGCCACACCGCGTCGGAGGCCACGTAGGAGCCGCCGGGGCTGTCGACCCTGAACACCACGGCCTTGACGTGGTCGTCCCTGCGCGCCGACCTGATCGCCGCGCTGACGGTGTCGGAGCCCATGGCGCCGCCACCGCCGAGCGGGCTGCGCCCGCTGCGGCCGAGCTTGATCATGCCGTGGCCGTGGACGAGCGCGACACTGTCGGCGGTCGGGTGCGGCAGCTTGCGCATGGCGAGCGCGCGGGCGTACTTGGCGACGTACTGCAGGTGCGCGTCGGCTCCCGCGGCCTGCTTGACCTCCTCGTACACCTCGTCGCGGTAGGCGAGCCTGTCCACGAGCCCCGCCTCGACCGCCTCGTTCCCGATGAACGGGCCCCTGTCGATCAGCTCCCGCACCTTGTCGGGGTCGAGCCTGCGCCCTTCGGCCACACCCGCGACGACCTGCTCGATGATCGACTCGGCGAGCCTGCCGTACGACTCCTTGTGGGCGTCGGTCATGTGGTCTTCGGTGAAGGTGTTGGCCGCGGTCTTGTACTCGTGCCGCTTGCCGACCTCGTAGCCGATGCCGAGCTTGTCCAGCGTGCCCTTGAGGAAGCGCTGCTCGAGCGCGATGCCGGTCAGCCCGACATCGCCGCTCGGCTGGAGGTAGACGCGTTCGAAGCCGCTGGCCAGGTAGTAGGGGATCGTGCCCTGTCCGAACTCGCCGAACGTCTCGCCGAAGGCGACGGTCAGCTTGCCCGACGAGCGGAAGTGGACGACGGCCTGGCGCAGTTCCTGAACCATCGCGAGGCCGAGCGGAGCACCGCCGATCTTGACGATGAGCGCCTTGACGCGGGAGTCGTCCCTGGCGCGCTTGAGGCCGGACAGCACGTCGGCCAGGCGCGGCTTGCGCATGGTGAGGATCGCGGCGAGCGGGTCCGTGGGTGGGCCCTCGTTCAGCCCCTCGGTGAGGTCCAGTTCGAGAACGAGCGGCGCGGTGCGCCGCTGCCTGAACCGGTCAACGCTGTCAACGATCACCTTGGTCGCGTCCATAAATGTCACACTAAGCGACGACCCTCCACCCGCGAGCGCCCCCATCCCACCCATCTCGGACAGCCGCCGCTCCCGCGGTCCGACGGTCAGGGTTCTGCGGGACGGGAGTGCGGCGGCCCGCGGTCCCGGACACCCGCTCCGCACCCACGGTGGCGCATGACCCGGCCTGCCGTACGGACACCGGCGTACGGGCGCGCCGCTGCCTGCCGTACGGATGTCGGCGCACGGGCGACGAACGACGACAGAACGGCCACGCCCGCGGGTGCGGGCGTGGCCGGGGTCGGGTGCGCTGGGTCAGGCAGCGGTGCAGGTCAGCGTGGCGGGCGGGTTGTTGGCCCCGCCGCGCGGCAGCTTCCCGTTGAACCCGAACCGGGTCGTCGCGTTCACGGCGAGCTTGCCGTTCCACCGCGTGTTGGTGACGGTGACGTCGGCCCCGCTCTGGGTGTACTTGCCCTCCCAGAGGGTCTGCACCTTCTGGCCGTCGGGGAAGGTCCAGCTCACCTTCCAGCTCTTGGTGGGCAGGCTGCCGGTGTTCTTGACGGTGACGTTCGCCTGGAACCCGCCGGGCCAGGTGGCGCGGTTGGCGTAGGTGGCGGTGCACTCGACGTGCGGCAGGGCCTTCCAGACGTCCAGACGCGGAGTGGTGACCTGCTTGCCTGCGCTGGTGTAGGTGATGGGCTTGCCTGCCGCCCTGAGCTTGGCGACGATCTCGTCGACCGATGCGGTGGGCAGCTTCTCCCTCATCAGGGCGAAGGCACCGGCGACGTGCGGGGCGGCCATCGAGGTACCGCCGAAGCCCGCGTACTTGTTGTCGGGCACGGAGGAGAAGATCGGCCAGCCGGGCGCGAAGAGGTCGAGCATCTCGCCGCGGTTGCTGAAGGAGGAGATGTCGTCGGTGTGGGTGCCGACCTGCGGGTACTCGACGTCGGTGGAGCCGACGGTCACGACGTTGGAGACGCAGGCGGGCCAGGAGACCGAGGCCTCGTGCCCCTCGTTGCCCGCGGCGACGACGGTGGCGACGCCCTGGGCGAGCAGCTCGTCGGCGCGGGCCTTGAAGTCGGCGCCGTCACCGGTGTCGCAGGCGGTGTCGTACTTGCCGCCGCCGAGGCTGAGGTTCACCGAGACGATGTTGTACTGCTTGGCGATCGTGTTGACGTAGGCCATCCCGGTGAGGATGGAGGAGTCGTAGGCCAGCACGCACGGGGTGTTCTCGGCGCCGCCGCAGTACTCGGTGTTGGCGAACCTGCTGAACACCTGCACGGGCACGATGGTGGCGCCCGGGGCGACGCCGTCGGAGGGCTCCCGCTGCGTGGGGTGCGACTTGCCCGCGACGATGCCGGCGACGTGGGAGCCGTGCGCGCAGATCCCGAAGGCCGCGTCGG
Source organism: Nonomuraea sp. bgisy101 (assembly GCF_057708945.1). Taxonomy (NCBI): domain Bacteria; kingdom Bacillati; phylum Actinomycetota; class Actinomycetes; order Streptosporangiales; family Streptosporangiaceae; genus Nonomuraea; species Nonomuraea sp. bgisy101. Next base: position 79,493 of record NZ_JBYITD010000038.1, on the reverse strand, counting down.
CGGGCGGGACGTCCTTCATGCACGCGTCGGTGGTGGCGTTGGCGGCGCCCGCTCCGATCTGGAAGGGGGCGCCGCTCGGGCACAGGGAGGTGGCGGTGTCGGCGGCGTTCTCGGCGGAGAAGCACGCCTCGGCGGTGATGCGGCCGCCGAAGAACGGATGGTCGCCGTCGATGCCGGTGTCGAGGACGGCGACCGCCTTGCCCGCGCCGGTCACGCCGCCGGCGTGGGCCTTGTCGGCGCCGATGATGGCGGTGCTCCTGACCAGGTTCGGCGAGTTGAGGTGGTCCTCGCGGATGGCGACCACGTCCGCCTGGCCGGCGATCTTCTTGAACTCGTCGACGGTGCCTTCGTAGACGAAGAAGTCGAGCCGGCCGGCGAGCGCGTCGGGGGTCGGGGCGACGTTGTCGACGCGGGGAGTGACCGCCTCGGCGGTGGCGGCGAGCGACTTGGCCTGCGCGGGGCTCTGCACCTGGACGATCGCGCGGTGCGTCCCACTGATCCGGACCGCAGGGTCGATCTTCTTGATGGGGTCGTCCGCGGCGGCGTGCGCGGGGGCTTGGATGAGCCCGGCAGAAACGGCGGCGAGGGTGGCCGCAGCAGCCAGGAGAGACCGCAGTCTCACTGTGCCTCCGAGGGGGTGATCCAATTTGTGAGGCCTGAGTGTACAGATGTGACATTTGTTGTCAGAAGAGAGTAGATATGTCGTTTGAGTAACGTGGCAAGGCCGGCCCGCCGTACGGGACCGGCCTTGACGAATGACGTGCCGTTACTTGCCCAGGGAGGCGGCGGCCTTCTTCAGCGCGGCGCTCGACGTGGAGCCGAGCCTGACCTTCTCCGCCGCGTTGACCTTCTCCAGCGTCGAGGTGGCGCCGTGCGCCCAGTTGAGCCAAGCCGTCAGCAGCGCTCGGTCGAGAGCGGCACGGGCGCCCTTGGCCGGCTTCAGCACCCTGTAGGCCTTGCCGAGCGACGAGGCCTTGGTCAGCTCGGGGAAGACCTTGCTCGTCTTGTGGGCCAGCTTCAGGTAGCAGGTCAGGGTCTCGTCGGAGAGCTGCCCCGTCCCCCGGTAGAGCTCCACCGCCCACTGCTTGGCGGTCATCGCGGTGCCTGCCGTGCCACGGGTGCACACGGCGGCCGGCGCGGCCGAAGGCGTCACGGTGACGGTCACCGTGACCGTGATGGTCGGCAGCGGGATGGGCGTCGGATCGGGCGTGTCGGCGGGATCGTCGGAGTCGCCGGCCTGCGGGTCCTCGTCCGAGGGCGCGGGCGTGGGGCCGCTCGCCGAGGGAGCGGGAGCGGGAGCGGGAGCGGGGGCGCTCTGGCTGGCGGTGGGCTGCGGCGCGGCACCCGTCATGGCGGCGGCGAGATCCAGGCGCGGGGTGATCACCTCGGCGCCGTCGACCCGGTAGGAGAACGGCCTGCCGGTCGCCTTCAGCTTGTCGACCAGCGCGCCGATCGCCTGGTCGGGGAAGGCCGCCTTCAGCACGGCCAGCGCCCCCGCCACGTGCGGGGCGGCCATCGAGGTGCCGCTGTGGGTCGCCATGACGTCGTCGGGCACCGACGACTCGATGTCCACGCCCGGCGCGAACAGGTCGAGCAGCGGCCCGGTGTTGGAGAAGTCGGCGATCTCGTCGTTGTTGTTGCTCGCCCCCACGGCGACGGCGGAGGAGACGCACGCGGGGAACGACGTCCCCGTGAAGTACTCGTTGCCGGCGGCGACGACGGTCGCGACACCCTTGGACAGCAGGTCGTCGATCTTCGGCTTGAAGACCTGGCCCTCCTCGCTGCTGTCGCACGCGGTGTCGGACAGCTGCCCGCCGAGGCTGAGGTTCAGCGCCGCGACGGGCGTGGCGGGGGCGAGCGAGGCGACATGGTCCATGGCCAGGCGCAGCGACGACTCGAAGGCCATCAGGCAGGCCGCCGCGCCGCACACGTCCTCGTCGTTGACCCTGCTGAACACCTGGATCGCGACGATGCCGGCCCCGGGGGCGACGCCGCCGCCACCCGCCGCGATGCCCGCGACATGGGTGCCGTGCTCGCAGAGGTTCTCGCTCCCCAGCAGGCACTTGGCGTATTCGGCGTCGGCGGCGCCCGTGCCGATCATCTGGCTCTGGCCGTTGGGGCACAGCGACTCGACGCCGTCGTACTCGGTGGAGGAGAAGCACGCCTCGGCCACGATCCGGCCGCCGAAGAAGGGGTGGTCGCGGTCGATACCGGTGTCGAGGATCGCGACGGCCTGTCCCGCGCCCGTCGCGCCGGTGGCGTGGACCTTGTCCGCGCCGATCACGGGGAGGCTGGAGATGGCGGCCGGCGGGTAGGCACGGTCGCGGTGGATGGAGGCGACGCGCGGGTCCTCGGCCAGCGCGGCCAGTTCCTGCGCGGTGCCCTCGACGACGATGAACGGCTGGGCGGACGGCTGGAGCACCACCTGGGCGTCCTCGGCCGCGGCCTGCGCGGCGACGGGCGCGGTCTGCGCGGCGTCGGTGAGCTCGACGATGACCCTGGCCGTGCCCTCGGTGACGGCTAAGCCCTCTTCGAGCTTCTCCTCGGCGACCGTGGGGGACGGCGACGGCGCAGGGGTGGCGGGCGGTTCACCGGCGACGGCGGGTGCGGCGGGAAGTAAGGCCAGCAGGACCGAGCACACGATCAGGCGTCGAAATCGCACACGTCCTCCGAGGGGTGGTGATCTCGGAGTGTAGAGAGCTTTGTCCGCTTAGCCCAGAGGGTGCAGGGGTTTCTCAGAAAACGTTCATCGTCACGCGAGCTCCGAGCGGTCGGACGGCGTGTACTTCAGCCAGATCGCGCCCAGTGGCGGCACGCGCAGCGTCGTCGAGTACGGCTGGCCGTGGTGCGACTCCTCGAACGCCTCCACCGAACCGAGGTTGCCCACCCCGCTGCCCCAGTAGTCGAACGCGTCGGTGTTGACCAGCTCCTCCCACTGCCCGCCGTACGGCAGGCCGAGCCTGAACTCCTCGTGCGGACTGCCGCTGAAGTTGACCACGCAGGCCACCGCGGACCCGTCCCTCCCCAGCCGGAGGAAGGAGAAGACGTTGCCGGGCGCGTCGTCGGCGTCGATCCACCGGAAACCGTCGGGTGTGGTGTCCTGCTCCCAGAGGGCAGGGGTGTCCCTGTAGATCGTGTTGAGGTCACGGACCAGCTTCTGCACCCCGCGATGCCCGTCGAAGTCGAGGACCCACCAGTCGAGCCCGCGCTCCTCCGACCATTCCGAGCCCTGGCCGAACTCGCCGCCCATGAACAGCAGCTGCTTGCCCGGATGCGCCCACATGAACGCGAACAGCGCCCGCAGCTGCGCGAACCGCTGCCACTCGTCGCCCGGCATCTTGCCCAGCAGCGAGCCCTTCCCGTGGACGACCTCGTCGTGGGAGAGCGGGAGGACGAAGTTCTCGCTGTAGGCGTACATCAGCGAGAACGTCATCTGATGGTGGTGGTACTGCCGGAAGATCGGCTCGTGGCGCAGGTAGGCGAGGGTGTCGTGCATCCAGCCCATGTTCCACTTGAAGCCGAATCCGAGCCCGCCGAGGTGCACGGGGCGCGAGACGCCGGGCCACGCGGTCGACTCCTCGGCGATCGTCGTGATGCCGGGCGCCTCCCTGTAGCAGACGGTGTTCATCTCCTTCAGGAACTCCACGGCGTCGAGGTTCTCGCGCCCGCCGTAGATGTTGGGCGTCCACTCGCCGTCGCGCCTGGAGTAGTCGAGGTAGAGCATCGAGGCGACCGCGTCCACCCGCAGCCCGTCGATGTGGAACTCCTTCAGCCAGTAGAGCGCGTTGGCCACGAGGAAGTTGCGCACCTCGTTGCGGCCGAAGTCGAAGACGTAGGTGCCCCAGTCGGGGTGCTCGCCGCGGGCGGGGTCGGCGTGCTCGTAGAGCGGGGTGCCGTCGAAGCGGGCCAGCGCCCAGTCGTCCATCGGGAAGTGCGCGGGCACCCAGTCGAGCAGGACGCCGATGCCGCGCTGGTGCAGCGTGTCGACCAGGTGGCGGAACTCGTCAGGGGTGCCGAAGCGGGCGGTCGGCGCGTAGTAGGAGGTCACCTGGTAGCCCCACGAGCCGCCGAACGGGTGCTCGGCCACCGGCAGGAACTCCACGTGCGTGAAACCCATGTCCTGCACGTAGTCGGCCAGCTGCGTCGCCAGCTCGGTGTAGCCGAGTCCCGGCCGCCACGAGCCGAGGTGGACCTCGTAGGTGCTCATCGGCTGCTTCTGGGCGGCCTTGGTCTCGCGCTCGGTCATCCAGTCGGAGTCGCCCCACACGTAGTCGGACTGGTCGACGACCGACGCGGTCTGCGGCGGCACCTCGGTCCTGCGCGCCATCGGGTCGGCCTTGTCGCGCCAGAGCCCGTCGGCGCCGAGGATCTGGAACTTGTAGCGCTCGCCGGCGGCCACGCCTGGCACGAACAGCTCCCATACGCCGGATCTGCCGAGCGAGCGCATCGGGTGGGCCACGCCGTCCCAGTGGTTGAAGTCGCCGACGACCCTGATGCCGCGCGCGTTGGGCGCCCAGACGGCGAATGCGGTGCCGTCGACGTCCTCGTGGCGCATCGGCCGCGCGCCGAGCGCCTCCCACAGCCGCTCGTGCCTGCCCTCGCCGACCAGGTGCAGGTCGACCTCGCCCAGGGTGGGCCAGTGCCGGTAGGGGTCGCGCATCTCGTACGGCTCGCCGCCGCTGTAGCGCACTCGCAGCCGGTAGTCGGGGATCTTGTCCAGCCCGGTCACCGTCGTCTCGAACACGCCGTGAGCGACATGCTTCATGGGCCGTGCCTCGTCGTCGAAGACCACCTCGACCTGTTCGGCCAGCGGACGCAGCGTCCTGAACGTGACCCCGTCCTGGCCCAGGTGCGCTCCGAGAATCGAATGCGGGTCGTGGTGCGCCCCGCCCGCGAGACGGTCGAGCTCTGTCCTCATCGGCATGCCCCTTACCCTGCCCTACAGCGACCTTCCAACCCATGCCCTTGCCCGCCATCACCATGCGAAATCTGGAGTCGGGCATTTCAGAAAAATCGGATTAACCGCGGTGATCATCGCTTGAAACGTGCGCGGCTCGACGGGCGCCGCGCGCCGCACCTCCGTGCGGACGTCAATGATCGCCGTCGTGGCCATGCTAACCACCGCTTCCCCGATCGGACCGCCGCCACACCCATGACCCCTCAGAAGTTCCGAACTCCCGCGGCGACCCGGAGGACATCATGCCGACGCCCGCGCACCGGCTGGGCTCCGGGTACGCGGGCGTGTCGTACGGGCAGTGTCAGTAGGGGTTGGCGGCGGTGACGTCGCGCGGGGTGATGCGGAAGCCCTGCCAGTGGATGGGCATCGGGTCCGCGTCCTCGTCCCTGGCGACGTGGTGGAAGCCCACGTTCACCCACAGCACCGGATCGGTCACCCGCTCCCCGTTGGCGTACCGGTCGACCGACTTGCCGCACCGCGGCGACACGTTCTCGGTCGCCAGCCGCTCGCAGGCGCGGTACTGCGTGACGTACAGGTCCGCGTGCGTGAACGCCTCGTCGCCGGGCCCGCGATACTCCGCGCTGTCGGAGTTGTTGATCTCCCAGGACACCGGATGCCTGTCGGCGTTGCGCACCCGCGGATCCACCACCCGCCACCAGCGCGCCCTCCTGTTGAGCGCCTTGGTCTCGCGGCCGAGCACGGTGCGCACCATCGACCGCTTGCCGGTGCGCTCGCCCGCGAAGTCGTACTGCTCGACGACGTCGCGCGCCTTGCCCTCGATGTCGAAGTCCATCCGCCAGAAGACGTTGTGGCTGTGGGACTCCTCGAAGTGCTTGCGCCCCACCCCGAGCGGCCAGCCGTGCTTCGGCGCGGTCGTCGTGCCCGCCAGCGAACCCGTCGCGCCCACGCGCGGCGTGATCGAGCCGTCGTCGCCGAAGACCCACTCGGAGACGTAGGTGTACCAGCCGACCTGGTAGGCGGCCAGCACCACCAGCTCCTGGCCCTGCGCCGACTCGCGCTGCGTCTCGTCGCCCCAGCCGTCCTTGAGGTAGGCGTGGCCGCGCGGGCGGGTCGTCACGCACACCTTGCTCTTGACGAGCTGGCCGCCGGGGCAGTCGGCCGCCGTGAGCGTCATCGCGGCCGAGCCGAGCGAGCCGATGTCGTGGTAGCGCGGCTCCCCGCTGTCGTACGGCACGTGGATCTGGGCCAGCGCTCCGCTGCGCAGCACGCTGATGGACCTGTTGCCCTTGGGCGTGTAGACGACCTTGGTGACGGTCAGGCCCTCGATCGTGCGCATCTCCCAGCACAGCCGCCAGCGCGCGCCGTTCGGCAGCGTCTTGTCGACCAGGTACGGCGAGCCGCACGGCTGGGCGGCGGGGTCCGCGAGGGAGGCGGGCCCGAGGGCCGCGAGCGGCGCGACGAGCAGGCCGGCGAGCATGAGACGGAGGATCAACTCACCACTCCAGGGTGTGGACCTTCTTGGCGGACAGATCGATGACGATGCGGCTGGTGTCCAGGAACGTGCCGTTGGGCAGCCGCACGAACAGCCGCAGGCACCGGTGCGTCGCGCACGCCCCCCGCTCGGGCGAGTAGATCAGCCCCCGCAGCGCCAGGTCGGAGGGCGAGGCGAGCTCCCTGCCCGCCGCCTTCCTGAACGACTGGCGCACCCCACTGCCCAGCCTCGGGTGGGCGAGGAGCAGCTCGGCGGCGCGCAGTTCCTCCCGTTTGGACGGCGGGGGCTGCACCCCCTTGCCCTTGGTCTCCTCGACCACCTTGCTCGCGCCGAGGTCGACGGTCCTGACGATCACGGTGTCGTCGGCGTAGTCGTAGAGGTAGGCCTCCGCCCGCCGCGCCTGCTCGGCGTCCTTGTCATCGTCGCGCTCGACGTAGAGCAGCTCGGTCTGCCCCGCCTTCTGGTGCGTGGTCGCCGTGGCGATCTCCCCTGCGCGGGCGATCTCCTCAGGCGTGAGCGGGTCCCCCGGCGCGGGGGACTCCTGGACGGCCTGCGCCGCCTCCGGCCCCTTTCCCCCCGTGGCCAGCAGGAGCGATCCGCTCAGGAGGGCCGTGCCGAGCCCCGCGGCCGCGAACACAAGACCTCGCCGCATGCCGCCCCCTTACTCTTCGCTTATGTATGCATGCGAAGAGTAGTGCGCTCGATGCGCTCCGGAGGGGAAAACGCCTGAGTTGCCTCAGCGGAAGGCGGCGAGCGGGATCGGCAGCCAGGAAGGGCGGTTGCGGGCCTCGTAGACGACCTCGTAGACCGCCTTGTCGTACTCCAGGGCCCGCAGCAGCGCCGCGTCCCCGTCGTCGACGTCGGCGTACCCCTCCAGGAACGCCGACCTGTTGCGGGCGGCCCACTCGCCGGCCTTGGCGCGCAGCGCTGCGGCGTCGGGATGGTCGGCGAGCAGGTGCCCGGCGGCGTAGTCGAACGAGCGGAGCATCCCGGCCACGTCACGCAGCGGGGAGGCCAGCGCCCTGCGCTCGTCGAGGGGCTGGCCCGGCTCGCCCTCGAAGTCGAGGATGAACCACCCGGCGGGCGTGCGCATGACCTGGCCCAGGTGGTAGTCGCCGTGGACGCGCTGCACGCGCACCTCGGCCGTCAGTTCCTCCACCTCGTGGAAGGCCCGCTCGACGATCTCGGCGTGCTCGGCCAGCTCGGGCACTTCGGCGATCGCCCACGCCAGGCGGCGGCGGAAGCCTTCGACCATCCGCTTGACGTCGTGCGGTTCGACGACGTCGGTGGGGAAGGCGGCGGCGAGCTGCCGGTGGATCTCGGCGGTCGCGGCGCCGAGGCGGAAGGACTCGGCGGCGAAGTCCCCGCCCGCGTCGGCCGCGCAGATGTCGTCGAGCTGCCCGTAGAAGTCGCGGACGCTGGCCAGCGCAAGGTCCCAGCCGTCGTTGCTGGTGGACAGGTACTCCTGGGTGAAGGCCAGCGTGGTCGGATTGCCGTCGAGGTCGGTCTCGATCCACCCGTACGGCCTGGCGATGTGCGGCGCGCCGCGCTCGGCCAGCGCGGTGACCACCTCGAGCTCGGGGTTGATCCCTGGGATGAGGCGGCGGAAGAGCTTGCAGATGTAGGCGTCGCCGTACACGAGCGAGGTGTTGGACTGCTCGGCGCCGAGGACCAGGCTGCGCTGCGTGGTGTCGATCTCGACCCCGCGCGCGTGGCGGAACCTGACGGGCCCGTGGTCCTGTCCCTGGGCCATGCCTTCGAGCAGCAGGCAGGTCAGCGTGGAGTCGTGCGCGGCGTCGTAGACGTGGACGCCGTCGTGCGTGATGCCGATCAGGACGTGCTTGAGGCGGTCGGGCAACTCGGCGCGCAGGCCGAGCAGGAGCTGGTAGCGGTCCAGCGCGTCGGCCTGCCGTACGGACAGGACCAGGTGCCACAGCTCCGCCTCCTGGAGGGCGCCGAGGCTGGTCCGCGAGTCGATGCGGAGGTCGTCCAGAGGGCGCCCCTTGCCCGCGAACCAGCGTTGATGGGTGATCCAGCGGGCAAGGAGGTCCTCAAGCACGACTTACTCCTCCTGGGGTACGGCGGGCGGAAGGGTGAACCAGTAGAACCCATGCCCAGGGAGCGTCAAAAGATACGGAAGTTCGCCAATCGGTGGAAAAGGAACTCCGCCCATCGTCTCTACGGGCGAGACGCCGACGAACCTACGCAGGTCCAGCTCTACGGGCTGCGGGAACCGCGAGAGATTGTTCACGCACAGAATGCGATCATCGCCCAGCTCGCGCACGAATGCCAGCACGCTGGGGTTGGATGAGTTGAGTTCGATGAATTCGCCCAGGCCGAAGACCGGGTGCCGCTTTCGGATGTCGATCATCCGTTTGGTCCAGTGGAGCAGCGAGCCGGCGTTCTTCTGCTGCGCCTCGACGTTGATCGCCTGGTAGCCGTAGATCGGGTCCATGATGACCGGCAGGTAGAGCCGGCCGGGGTCGCAGTCGGAGAAGCCCGCGTTGCGGTCGGGGGTCCACTGCATGGGGGTGCGGACGCCGTCGCGGTCGCCGAGCCAGATGTTGTCGCCCATGCCGATCTCGTCGCCGTAGTAGAGCACGGGCGAGCCGGGCAGCGACAGCAGCAGCGCGGTGAACAGCTCGATCTGGTTGCGGTCGTTCTCCAGCAGCGGGGCCAGGCGGCGGCGGATGCCGACGTTGGCCCGCATGCGCGGGTCCTTGGCGTACTCGGAGTACATGTAGTCGCGCTCTTCGTCGGTGACCATCTCAAGCGTCAGCTCGTCGTGGTTGCGCAGGAAGATGCCCCACTGGCAGTTCTCGGGGATCTTGGGCGTCTGGGCCATGATCTCGGAGATCGGGTAGCGGGACTCCCTGCGCACGGCCATGAAGATGCGCGGCATGAGCGGGAAGTGGAAGGCCATGTGGCACTCGTCGCCGCCGTTGACCGGGTCGCCGAAGTACTCGACCACGTCGGACGGCCACTGGTTGGCCTCGGCGAGCAGCACGCGGTCGGGGTAGAGCCTGTCGACCTCCGCCCTGACCCGCTTGAGGTAGGCGTGCGTCCTGGGCAGGTTCTCGCAGTTGGTGCTGTCATCCTCGAACAGGTAGGGGATGGCGTCCATGCGGAACCCGTCGATGCCCAGGTCGAGCCAGAACCTCAGCACCTCCAGCATGGCCTCCTGAACCGCGGGGTTCTCGTAGTTGAGGTCGGGCTGGTGGTGGAAGAAGCGGTGCCAGTAGTACTGCCCGCGGACCGGGTCGTAGGTCCAGTTGGAGGTCTCGGTGTCGATGAAGATGATCCGGGCGTCCCTGTACTTCTCGTCGCTGTCGGACCAGACGTAGAAGTCGCCGAACGGGCCCTCGGGATCGTGCCGTGACGCCTGGAACCAGGGGTGAGCGTCGCTGGTGTGGTTCATCACCAGGTCCGCGATCACCCGCATGCCGCGCTTGTGCGCCTCGTCGACCAGCTTGACGAAGTCGCCGAGATCGCCGAAGTCCGGCAGGATCTTCATGAAGTCGGCGATGTCGTAGCCGCCGTCACGCAGCGGTGACTCGTACAGCGGCAGCAGCCAGAGACAGTCGACGCCCAGCCACTGCAGGTAGTCGAGCCTGCTGGTGAGCCCCTTGATGTCGCCTGTGCCGTCGCCGTTGGAGTCGGCGAAGCCCCTGATGAGCACCTCGTAGAAGACGGCCCGCTTGTACCACTGGGGATCGCGGGGCTTGTCCTCGTCGAAGGTGTTCGGGATGGCAGCGGAGTTCACGGTGTCGGACAAAGTTGGACTCCCCGATCGCTGATTACCGATGAGCCGCTCGCACGGTGAAGACGTGCGCCGGATTGATGTGAGGGTCGAGGCGTACGTAGTTGTTCTGCCGCCACCGGTACGACTCGCCTGACATCTCGTCGTCCACGACGAACTCGGCGTTCCAGTCGAGACCGAGGGCCGGCAGGTCGAGATCGACTGTCGCCTCATGAGTATTGTGCGGGTCCAGGTTCACGACCGCCAGGACCACGTCGCCGAGTCCGTGCCGTCGTGTGGCCGTGTCGTAGGCGCCGGGAAGCCGCTTGGAGAAGCAGACCAGGTCTGGGTGGTCGACCCTGTGGAACGTCAGATTACGCAATTCCTGAAGTGCCGGGTGCGCTCTTCGGAACAAATTCAGATGCGTGATGAACGGGGCAAGTGTACGGCCCTCACGCTCCGCATCCGCCCAATCGCGCGGTCTGTACTGATATTTCTCGCTGTCGAGATATTCCTCGCTACCCGGACGTACTGGGAGGTTCTCGGAGAGTTCATACCCAGAGTAGACGCCCCACGTGGGGGACACGAGCGCGGCCAGCACAGCCCGGATCTTGAAAGCGGGCACGCCGCCGTGCTGCAGGTACTCGTGCAGGATGTCGGGCGTGTTGACGAAGAGGTTCGGCCTCAGGAAGTGCGACGTTTCATGCGACAGTTCCGAAAAATACGTCTCCACGTCATATTTTGAGTTCTTCCAAGTGAAGTACGTGTATGACTGGTGGAATCCGATTTTGGCGAGCGTCTGCAGCATCGCCGGACGCGTGAACGCCTCCGCCAGGAAGATCACATCGGGATCGGTCGTCCTGATGTCGGCCAGGAGCCGCTCCCAGAAACCCACGGGCTTGGTGTGCGGGTTGTCGACCCTGAAGATCCGCACCCCGTGGTCCATCCAGTGCCTGACCACCCGCTTGACCTCGGCGTAGATCCCCTCGGGGTCCTTGTCGAAGTTGAGCGGGTAGATGTCCTGGTACTTCTTGGGCGGGTTCTCCGCGTAGGCGATCGTCCCGTCCGCGCGGATCGTGAACCACTCGGGATGCTCCTTGACCCACGGGTGATCGGGCGAGCACTGCAGCGCGAAGTCGAGCGCCACCTCCATGCCCAGCTCGCGGGTCCTGCCGACGAAGTCGTCGAAGTCGTCGATCGTGCCCAGGTCGGGATGGACGGCGTCGTGCCCGCCGTCCTCCGACCCGATCGCCCACGGTGAGCCGGGGTCGTCGGGGCTCGGGGTGAGCGTGTTGTTGCGCCCCTTGCGGAACGTCGTGCCGATCGGATGGATCGGCGGCAGGTAGACCACGTCGAAGCCCATGCGGGCGATGGCGGGCAGCCTCTTGGCGGCGGTCTGGAAGTTCCCCGACTTGGAGACGCCGCCCTCCTGGAGGATCGCCCCCTCCGACCTGGGGAAGAACTCGTACCACGAGCCGAACAGCGCCCTGCGCCGCTCCACCCTGACCTTGTGCTGCTTGCTCCTGGTCAGCAGGTCGCGCAGCGGATGGGCCTCCAGCAGCGCGGCGGTCTCGGGCAGCTGGGCGATCGACAGGCGCGCCCTCGGGTCGAGCGCCTCGTCACGCAGCGTCGCCGCCACGGAAAGCAGCGCCGCCCTGTGCCCGCAGACCTCGGCGGGCTTCAGCTCCGCGCCCTCCTTGAGCGCGGCGGCCTTCACCGTGCCCGTCTTCAGCGCGGTGGTCCTGACGGCGCCCGTCTTGAGCGTGCCGTTGCCGTTGCGCGCGGTCCCGTTGCCCGCGTGCGGGGCGGGGCAGTCCGACGGCCGTACGGCACGGGCGGCGCGCTCGAACAGCCGCGCCCCCTCCTCGCACATGAGGTCGACGTCCATGCCGCGGGGAATCTTGATCTCCGCGTCGTGCAGCCACGTGCCGATCGGGTCGCTCCACGCCTCGATCCTGAAAAGCCAGTCGCCCTCGTCGGGCAGCGACACGCGCACGCTCCACCTGTCGGTGCCCTTGGCGATCTCTCGCATATGTTTCAGGTGGCCACGCTTCCCTTCGGGAGACGTGATCACCACCCCCGCGCCCACCGCGTCGTGTCCTTCGCGGAACACGGTCGCGGCGATGTCAAAGGTCTCGCCAGCGACCGCCTTAGCGGGCCACTGCCCGCAGTCGACAACTGGGAAGATGTCCGTGATGGGAATTCGACCGATCATCGCGTCCTGTTCTCATGGTCGAGTGGCCGACTGTCGCTGTGACGATCCTCGCATCTTCACGCGTGAAGCCGAGGACGCCATCCCGGGACGGTGCTTCGGGCTCAAAGTGGGGAGTGCCCCAATAGTCCCCATTAATGCCTCTTCATGGAAGGGTTGTGAGAGGGAAGTGATCGATCTACGTGACTACGCCTTGTCCACCACCGCTCACCACCTAGGGTCGGAATCGTGAGAGCTATCCGCAGGTTCACCGTCCGCACCGTTCTCCCTACGGAGTTGGCCGCCCTCGGCGAGCTCGTGCACAACCTCAGATGGTCGTGGCATCCAGAGACCACGGACCTGTTCTCCGAGGTCGATCCGGCCGTCTGGGAACGTGTTGGGCACGACCCCGTCGCGCTGCTCGGCGCCGTCGACCCCGCCAGGTTGCGCCAGCTTGCCGGCGACCGCCGTTTCCTTCGCCGCCTCGCCGACGCCGCCGACGACCTGCGCGAGTACATGACCGCGCCGCGCTGGTACCAGACGCTGAACGAGGCCGCCGACGCGATCGCCTACTTCTCGCCGGAGTACGGCATCGCCGCGGCCCTCCCGCAGTACTCGGGCGGCCTCGGCATCCTGGCGGGAGACCATCTGAAGGCGGCCAGCGACCTGGGCGTGCCGATCCTGGCGGTGGGGCTGCTCTACCGCCACGGCTACTTCACCCAGTCGCTGTCGCCCGAAGGCTGGCAGCTGGAGCACTATCCCAGCCTCGACCCCGGCGGCCTGCCCCTCAGTCTGCTGAAGGACGAGGAGGGCACCGCCGTCCACATCAGGATCGGCCTGCCGGACCACCGGGCCCTGCACGCGCAGGTGTGGGTGGCGCAGGTCGGCAGGGTGCCGCTGCTGCTGCTCGACTCCGACGTGGCCGACAACGACGCCGCCGCACGCGACGTCACCGACCGCCTGTACGGTGGCGGCACCGACCACAGGCTCATGCAGGAGCTGCTGCTCGGCGTGGGCGGCGTCAGGGCGATCCGCGCCTACTGCCAGATCACCGGACACCCCGAGCCCGAGGTCTTCCACACCAACGAGGGCCACGCGGGCTTCCTCGGACTGGAGCGCATCCGCGAGCTGACCGAGTCCCGCCTGACCTTCGACGAGGCGCTGGAAGCCGTCCGCGCCGGCACGGTGTTCACCACCCACACTCCCGTCCCCGCCGGCATCGACCGCTTCCCCTCCGACATGATCGAGAGGCAGTTCGGCGGCGACAACGCATGGCCGACCGTGCCCGTCGAGCGCATCCTCGCGCTGGGCGCCGAGCAGGAGCCCGGCCGCTTCAACATGGCGATCATGGGTATGCGCCTGGCCCAGCGCGTCAACGGCGTCTCCGAGCTGCACGGCGAGGTCAGCCGGGAGATGTTCAAGGAACTCTGGCCGGGATTCGACCTGCACGAGGTGCCGATCGGGTCGATCACCAACGGCGTCCACGCGCCGACGTGGGTCGGCCGCGAGATCATGGAGCTGGCCGGCCGGGAGCTGCCGTCCCTGATCGACAAGGCGCAGGGCTGGGAGGGCGTCCAGAAGATCTCCGACTCCGACATCTGGTCGATCCGCGGGCTCCTGCGCGAGCGGCTGGTCGAGGCGGCGAGGGTGCGGCTGCGCCGTTCGTGGCGCGATCGCGGCGCCTCGGACGCCGAGCTGACCTGGGTCGACGACGCACTCGACCCCGACGTGCTGACCATCGGGTTCGCCCGCCGCGTGCCCTCCTACAAGCGGCTCACGCTCATGCTGCGCGACCCGGTCCGGCTGCGCGAGCTCCTGCTCGACCCCGACAAGCCCGTGCAGATCCTCATCGCGGGCAAGGCCCACCCGGCCGACGAGGGCGGCAAGAAGCTCATCCAGCAGATCGTCAGGTTCGCCGATGAGGAGGACGTGCGGCACCGCATCGTCTTCCTGCCCGACTACGACATGGCCCTCGGCCAGCTGCTCGTCCAGGGCTGCGACGTCTGGCTGAACAACCCGCTGCGTCCGCTGGAGGCCTCGGGCACCTCGGGCATGAAGTCGGCGCTGAACGGCGGGCTCAACCTGTCGATCCGCGACGGCTGGTGGGACGAGTGGTACGACGGCACCAACGGCTGGGCCATCCCCACCGCCGACGGCGTCGCCGACCCCGACAGGCGCGACGAGCTCGAGGCGGCCGCGCTCTACGACCTCATCGAGCACGAGGTCTCCGACCGCTTCTACGACAGGGCGCCCGACGGCCTGCCCCGCAGGTGGCTGGAGATGGTGCGCCACACGCTCACCTCGCTCGGGCCCAAGGTGCTGGCGGGGCGGATGCTGCGTGACTACGTCGTCGACCTCTACACGCCGGCCGCCGCCTCCGCCCGCGCGCTGTCGGGCGACTCCTTCGCGCCCGCCAAGGCGTTCGCGGCCTGGCGGCTGCGCGTCGCCAAGGCGTGGCCGGGGGTCAGGGTGGAGCACGTGGAGTCCTCGGGCGTCGGCGACACACCCGAGGTCGGCGCGGCCCTCGACCTGCGGGCGACGATCGCGCTCGGCGAGCTCGAGCCGTCCGACCTGCTGGTCCAGGCGGCGTACGGCAAGGTGGGGCCGCACGACGAGCTGCTGAACCCGAGCTACCTCACTATGACGCTGGAGGGGGCGAACGACGACGGCAAGGCCCACTACGCGGGGAAGGTGCCGCTCGACAGCACGGGAGCGTTCGGGTACACGGTCAGGGCCGTCCCCTGCCAGCCGCTGATGGCCGCGCCTGCGGAGCTGGGCCTCATCGCCCTGCCCGAGGAGCCGGTCGGCATGACCAACGGCACGCTCCGCTGACGACCGCGGGGCCCGGGGACGAGCCCGGGCCCCGCGATGGGGCCGCCGACGGCCTTCCGGAACACGTCGCAGGTAAGTCCTGGTTTGACGGTTTGTGGGAAGGGCGCCCGACAGCGATCGTTGCATCCCTCCAGGCCCCATAATCGGTATGTGGAAGACACCCGGAACGGTCTCAGGGCCGACACACTCGTGGCCACCGTCCGCGGCGTCCTTCCGTCGCTGACCCCGGCCGCCCAGACCGTGGCCAGGCTGATCCTCGAGGATCCCGCCACCGTCGCGCGCAGCACCATCACCGAGCTCTCGGCCGCCTCGGGCACCAGCGAGGCGACGATCGTCCGCACCGCGCGGCTGCTGGGGTTCGCCGGATATCCGCAGCTCAGGCTCGCCCTCGCGGCCGCCGCCGCGCAGCCGGACCGCCTGGTCCCCGGCGACCTCGCCCCCGACGACCCGCTGTCGGAGGTCATCCTCAAGGTGTCCCGCGCGGAGTCCGAGGCGATCAACGACACCGTCGCCCAGCTCACCTCCGAACGGCTCGGCCTGGTCGTCGAGGCCATCGCGGGTGCCCGCAGGATCGACTCGTACGGCGTGGGCGCGTCCGGCCTGGTCGCCCAGGACATGGCGCAGAAGCTCATGCGCATCGGCCTGTCCAGCCACGCCTTCCAGGACGCCCACCTCGCCCTGACCAGCGCGGTCCTGCTCAAGCACGGCGACGTCGCGATCGGGATCAGCACCTCGGGGGAGACGCCCGACGTGCTGGAGCCGCTGCGGACGGCGGGTGAGGCGGGGGCCACGACCGTCGCCATCACCAACAACCCGCGCTCGACGCTGGCCGGGCTGGCCGAGCACGTGCTGATCTCGGCGGGACGGGAGACGGAGTTCCGCCCTGGCGCGCTGGCCAGCAGGATCAGCCAGCTGCTCGTCGTGGACTGCGTGTTCGTTGGGGTGGCGCAGCGCACGTTCGACACCTCCCAGGAGGCGTTGCAGAGCACCAGGCGCGCGGTCTCGGGCTTCACCCGCAAGCGCTGACGCTCCGGGAAGGCGCGCGGGAAGCTCAGGAAAGGCGCGCGGGAAGACGAACGGGACCCCGCCCGAGCGGGCGAGGTCCCGAACGACCGCCGGATTACTGGAACGAGATCTGGACGTCGTCGGCCTTGACGAACATCACCCGGTGCCCGAACTGGATCTCCAGGTACCGCGTCGTGCCCTTCACCACCGTGTGCGGGGCCGGGTCGTAGGTGACCGCCCGGTAGTACTCGGTGGCCGCCGGACCGCCCAGCGTGTACTTCTGTCCCGCCGAGAACGTGTACTGCAGCGGCGTCACCGCCTGGTACGGGATGCCCGCGGGGTAGGCCTCCCGCTCCGGGTAGGCCCTGCCGTACACGGGGATGGTCGCCAGCCCCGGGCGGGGTGTCACGACGAGGCCCATGGACGGCACCGCGGTCGGGTGGTCGGCGGGGTTGTGGAACCACGCCTTCTGCCCGAGGTACCAGATCGCGGTCCAGTCGCCCTGCCGGTCGGCCACGGCGTACCGCTGGCCGGTGGTGGCGCGGGCGCTGTGGTCGTAGACGCTGTAGAGCGAGTCACCCGTGGGATGCTTGCCGATGTCCTTGACCAGCGGCGCGTCGGCGCGAGGCTCGGTGCGCAGCCACACCGTGGAGGCGGGCAGCGGCGGGCACGCCGCCTCGGGCTTCTTGCGGTCGCAGCCGTAGAAGTACGGCTTGTTGGTGGCGAAGTCCGGCTTGATCATGACGGAGCCGGACCTGGGACCGCCGAACTGGTGCAGCGGGGCGCCCATCAGCTCGAAGTAGTGCGCCCAGTCCCAGAACGGTCCCGGGTCCTCGTGCATGCCCCTGACCGTGGTCGGCAGCGTGCCGGGCACATTGTCGTGGCCGAGGATGTGCGCGCGGTCGAGCGGCACGCCGTGGCGCATGGCCAGGTAGCGCACGAGCTTGGCGGACGTGCGGTACATCGCCTCGGTGTACCAGGTGCTGCCCTCGGCGAGGAAGCCCTCGTGTTCGATGCCGATGGACTTGGCGTTGACGTACCAGTTGCCCGCCTGCCAGCCGACGTCCTTGGTCTTGATCTGCTGCGCGATGTGACCGTCGCTCGACCTGACCGAGTAGTGCCAGCTGCCGGGCCACGTCGGGTCCTGGTTCAGCTTGACGGACGGAGCCCAGTAGCCCTCCATGTCGTGGATGATGATGTAGTCGACCTTCTGGCTCTGCGGCCGGTCGGCCAGGTCGTAGTGACCGTAGTCGTCGTCCGGCAGCTCGGCGTACCCCGCGGGGATCCATTCGCAGGAGATCGAGCGCGGGCACTCCACGCCGTCACGGCGGGGGAGCGAGAGCCCGAGCTTCTCCAGCCACTCCACGATCTTGCCGACCCCCTGGACCGGCTTGAGCGTGACCTGCTGTCCGTCGTCCGTCGTGCGCGTCGCCCCCTCGGCGATGACCGAGTAGACCTCGTCGGCGAAGAACTGGGCGGCCTCCTTCTCGGTGGCGCCCGAGTAGCGGGCCACCGCGCCGTACCACTGCGCGGGGTCGGCGCTGAGCGGCGCCCCGAGCTGCTTCTGGTAGTCGGCCAGCAGCGCCGCGCCGCCGCGGATGTTGGCCGCGGGGTCGCTCCTGAGCGTCTCGTGCGACTCTCCGGTGAGCGCCGCCGCCTTCTCCATGGTCCTGAGCGAGGCGGGCACGTCCAGCGGGACGGTCGGCGCGTCGGTGGGCAGGGCCAGCGGGCGGGTGTCGTCGCCGCGCGGGTCCTCCTCGCCCTCACCGTGGTGGTTGGCCCCGGTGAAGGCCGCCGCGTCCGTCAGGTGCATCGGGCCGAACCCCGCGTCGTTGCTGGGCTGTCCCGCGTGGGCGTCCCACCGCGACTGCAGGTAGGACACGCCGAGCAGCACGCTCTCCGGCACCTGGTAGGTCTCGGCGGCGGTCGCGAACGCCTTCTGCCGGTCCTCCGGCGCCTCGGCCTGCGCGACCCCTGCGGGGATCAGTAGCGGTAAAAAGCACGCGACCGCCAACGCTTTGCGCATCGAAGACTCCTTGACTGGGGGGTCGTACGGGAGTCAGCGTCTCAACATTTTCCTTCCTCTAGAAGAGGATTGAGAAGATATTTTTCAGGACTTCACTCGATAGGGTGACGGCGCCATGGAACTCGTGATTCTCGGAGCGGGCCCTTCGGGCCTGGCCGCCGCGTGGCGCGCCGCCCTGCGGGGCATGCGCGTCACCGTGCTGGAACGCTCCGACCACGTCGGCGGGCTGTCGGCCGGTTTCGAGGTCGCAGGGATCAGAGTGGACCACGGCAGCCATCGACTGCACCCCGCCACGCCGTCACACCTCCTCGCCGACCTGCGCGAACTGCTCGGCGACGATCTCCAGGTACGGCCCCGCAACGGCAGGCTCCGCGTCGGCGACCGCTTCGTCGGGTTCCCGCTACGGCCCGGCGAGCTGGCGCGGCGCCTGCCGCTGCGGATGCTGGCGGGGATCGCGCGTGACACGGTCGTTCCGCGCAGAGGGGATGATTCGTTCGCCGGACTGTTGCGCAGCGGCCTGGGACCGACGCTTTACCGCGCCCTGTACGAGCCTTACGCGGTCAAGCTCTGGGGATTGCCCGGCGAGGAGATCGACGGCGACCAGGCGCGCAAGCGGGTCACCGCCGACAGCCCATGGAAGATCGCCCGCAGGGTGCTGCGCGGGTCGCCGAACGGGCAGGGAAAGATCTTTTACTATCCGCGCAGGGGATTCGGCCAGATCGTCGAGGCCATGGCCGACGCCGCGGTGGCCGCCGGAGCCGACATCCGGCTGGGCACGGCCTGCGAGTCGCTCGTGCCGGGGCCCTCAGGGGTGGCCGTGCGCACCGCCGAGGGACGACTCGACGCCGGCCACGTCTTCTCCACGATCCCGATGCCCGCGCTGGCCGGGCTGGTGACTCCGGGTCCCGCCGCCGAGGTGGTGCGGGCCGCACGCAGGCTCGAGTTCAGGGCGATGGTTCTGGTCTACGCCGTGCACGAGGGCGGGCGGTGGTCACCGTACGACGCCCACTACCTGCCGGGGCCGGAGACGCCCGTCACCCGGATCTCCGAGCCCGCCAACTACCGGGTCAGCGCCGCGGACCCGGCCGGCCGCACGGTGCTGTGCTTCGAGATCCCCTGCCAGGTGGGCGACCCCGTCTGGACCGCGAGTTCCTACGAGGACCTGGTCACCGACTGCCTGTCGGCGGCAGGGCTGCCGCCGCTGCGGCTCGCGGCCGTGGAGGTCAGGCGGCTGCCGCACGTCTACCCCGTCTACCGGACCGGCTACGCCGGCCAGCTCGCCGGGCTCGACGCGTGGGCAGGACAGGTGCCGCACGTCACCACGTTCGGCAGGCTCGGCCTGTTCGCCCACGACAACACCCACCACGCGATGGCCATGGCCTACGACGCGGTCGACGCGCTGACCGAGCGGGGCTGGGACGCGGCCGCCTGGACGGCGGCCCGCGCCCGCTTCGCCGCGCACGTGGTGGAGGACTGAACGGTGGACGGCGGGGCCGTCAGCCGTTGGCGGCGTCCTCGAGCGCCTTCACGTCGATCTTCGACATCTTGAGCATCGCCTGCATGGCGCGCTCCGCCCTGGCGGGGTCGGGGTCGCTGAGCAGCCTGGGGAGGGCCTTGGGGATGATCTGCCACGAGAGGCCGTACTTGTCCTTGAGCCAGCCGCACGAACCGTCCTCGCCGCCGTCGGCGGTGAGCTTCGCCCACAGCTCGTCGACCTCCTCCTGCGACTCGCAGTCGACGTAGAGGGAGATCGCCTCGGTGAACCTGAAGTTCGGGCCGCCGTTGAGCGCGATGAAGCGCTGACCTTCGAGCTCGAAGGTCACGATCATCGGCGTGACCTCGAGGATCCTGGAGTCGCCGAAGATGGAGACGTAGTGGTTGGCCGCCTCCTCCGCCTGGTTGTCGAACCAGAGGTAGGTGGTGATCTTCTGCATGGTGTGCTCCTCTCTCTTGCCGTTATATTCGCAATCCGGGAAGCGCCCGCTGTAGTGCCACGTTCACCGGTTCCGTGTGAAGGATTCACACGGAACCGCGGGATCCCCACGCGCGTGCCGATCAGGCGACCGGACAGTAGTATCCGAACATGCGTACGAACCGCAAGGTCTGGTGAGGTCGGGAACCCCAACTCTCGGGAGTGAGAAAGCCGCATGATCAGGGTCTTGATCGCCGAGGACGTGCGCATCCTGCGCGAGACGCTGGCCGCCGTGCTCGAGCTGGAGGACGACCTGACCGTCGTGGCTGCCGTGGAGCGGGGCGACCTGATCCTGCCCGCCGCGCGGGAGTCCGCGGCCGACGTGGCCGTGCTCGACATCGAGCTGCCCGAGCTCGACGGCCTGAGCGCGGCCGCCCTGCTGCGCGACGAAATGCCGGGGTGCCGCACGGTGGTGCTCACGGGGTTCGCCAGGCCCGGCTATCTGCGCCGCGCCATGGCCTCGGGAGTCAGCGGGTTCCTGCTCAAGCACTCGCCGCCGGGCGAGCTCATCGAGGCCATCAGGAAGGTGGTGGGGGGCGAGCAGGTGGTGGACCCCCAGCTCGCCGTCGCCGCCCTGCGCAAGGCGGACAACCCGCTGGCCGTCCGCGAGGTCGACGTGCTGCGGCTGGCCGCGACCGGCGCGGAGGCCGACGAGATCGCGGTACGGCTCTCGCTCAGCAGGGGTACGGTCCGCAACTACCTGTCGTCAGCGGTCATGAAGCTGAACGCCAGGAACAGGGTCGACGCGATCCGCATCGCCGCCGACGAGGGCTGGCTGTAGGGGGACCTCCGCCACCAGCTCGAACGAGTCAGGCCCCCGTCCGGTGCGCAGCCGGCCGTCCAGCGCGGCCAGCCGCTGGGTGAGGTTGCCGACCCCGGAACCGGGTTCGTGGCCGGGCGCGGTGGCCGCCACGCCGTCGTTCGTCAGGCGCAGCCGTACCTGCCGGTCGTCGACGGTGATCTCCAGCGTGCAGTGCAGGGCCGCGCTGTGCCTGATCACGTTGGTGACGCCCTCCCTCAGCACGGTCGCCAGCGCCGCGTCCACGTCCCGGGGCAGCGGCACGGGCGAGATCGACCAGCTCACCTCGACATCGGCGGCCTCCAGCACCGCCCTCGCCGAGGCGGCCTCCTCCGCCAGCGAGATCTCGGTGCGTCCCTCGGCCACGGAGCCGAGGTCGGCGAGCACCTGGCGGGCCGCGTCCAGCCCGTCGGACAGCTGCCGTTGCGCGGCGACGGGGTCCCGTTCCAGCAGCCGGAAGGCCAGCTCGGCCTTGAGCACCACCACCGACAGGCCGTATCCGAGCAGGTCGTGCAGGTCCCTGGCGAACCGCAGCCGCTCGCGGGCCACCTCGACCCTGGCCAGCTCGGCCCGAGCCTCGCGCAGCCCGGCCGTCAGCCTGGCCATCCGCCAGAGCGCGTAGACGATGATCGCCCGCTCGGTCAGGTAGACGATGCCGTAGGCGACGTCGAGGGCGTTGTCGGCCAGGCCGGAGAGCATCAGGTGGAAGAAGGTGTCGCCCGCGAACACCGCGGCGGCCCCGATCCATCTGGCGCGGCCGCGCAGCAGCACCACGACGGCGCCGGGCAGGAGCGTAGCGACGTACCAGAGCTTGAAGCCGAGCACCAGCGACGGGGCGTACGTGAGCGCCACCAGGGCGGCCAGCGTCCAGAGCCGGTGCCGCCCGTCCGACAGGCACGCCAGGAGGTACAGCGCGACGAAGCAGGCCAGCGCCACGACGAACACCGCGAGCTGGAGACCCGACGGCCGGATCTGCAGGAGGTGGCGAACCTCGTGCGGAACGATCATGAGCAGCACGGTGGCGACCACGAGGACCGTCACGACCCTGGTGGTCAGGTCGCCCGCCAGGGCCCTGGCGGGCGTGCTCTCGCGGTGGGCGTGGGAGACCGATCGGACCTCGGCGAGCGCCGTGCGCGCGGTCGTCAGGCTGGTCTCCAGCTCGTCGCGGGTCAGGTCGGGCCGCCGCAGGACGCCGACCAGCCTCTCCAGGCCGCCGCCGACGCGCGCGTTGAGCTCCTCGGCGAAGGTCAGCCGCTCGCGGGCCACCACGGCCGCGGCCAGCCCCGCCTGCGTGCTGCGCAGGTCGACGATCAGGTCGTAGAGGCGGACCACCCCGTACAGCGCCACGCCGACGAAGGCCGCCTGGCCGACGACGAGGTAGAGCACCTCGCTCAGGGTGGACCGCACGGTCTGCGCCGAGAGGAACTGGGCGACCAGCACCAGCGAGAACGCCGTCCATCGCGCCCACGGCCGCCTGACCAGCAGCAGGACGGCCGCCGCGAGGAAACCCGTGTTGCCGTACCAGGTGTTCGCGAACCACACCAGGCCCGCCGCGGTCAGCACCGCCTGGACGGCCAGCGTCCACGGCCACCAGCGCGGCCTGCGACCGTCGGTCCGCCTCACACAGTTGCGCAGGTGCAGCGCCAGCAGCACGGCCAGCAGCGCGAACGCCACCGCCTTCCGCGCGGGAGGGTCGGGGGAGTAGATGATGCCGATGACCCCGCCGAACGAGAAGCCCGCGCTGACCACCACGGCGACGAACTGGGCCAGCCGTAACATCGCGCCTCCACTGTCACGTGTTGAGCTCACGATGCACCGCGGGGATGACCTTGCGAAGGTATTTCCCGAGTTTGACGAACGATTCCCCGCTTTGTCGGAACGCGTATCGGATGGGCACCTCGCGGTAGACGAAGCCCTTGGCGAGCAGGTCGAGCGTGAGGACCTGCGCGTAGTTGTAGTCGTGGATCACTTCGGCGCTCTCGAGGGCGGCGAGGGAGAAGGCCCGGTAGCCGCTCTGGCCGTCGGTGAGGTCGCGCCGCCTGGTCAGCCGCCGCATCCACACGGTCAGCAGCCTGTTGCCGAACCTGCGGTGCGGCAGCATCCGCTCGATCGTGCCCGCGAAGCGGGAGCCGACCACGTAGTCGGCCTCGCCGTTGAGGATCGGGGCCGCCAGCGACTCGAGGTCCTCGGGGAAGTACTCCAGGTCGGCGTCCAGGTAGACGGCGGCGGCCGGTTCGAGCCGCGCCGCCTCGGCGAGGCCGCGCCGTACGGCCGCGCCCAGGCCCAGGTTGCGCGGCTGCGGCAGGACGCGGGCGCCGGCCTCCTTCGCGCGTGCCGCGGAGGCGTCCGTGGAGCCGTCGTCGATCACGAGGGTGACGATCCTTCTGCCGGCTACCCGTGTGGGGAGCCGCCTGACCACTTCGCCGATCGTGGCCTCCTCGTTGAAGACGGGGATGAAGGCGACCACGGGCGCGCTCTCGGGCACGGCCCGCGGGGCCGGGCGCGGCGGCAGGTGCCGGGGGAGGCGCAGCCGGCCGAAGTGGCCGGGGGCGGGCGCCACCAGAGCGACGCCGCCCACGGCGAGGGAGTAAGCGGTCTTCACGGCGTGGGTGAGCAGCGCGATCGCGAACGCGGTCCCCCCGGGCACGCCCAGCGCGACCATGGCGGCGGTGGCCGCGGCCTCGTAGGAGCCGAACCCGCCGGGCGTGATGGCCACGGTCTGGGCGGCGATCGTCACGGCGGTGACGGCGACCGCGTCCGCTGCGGTCAGGTCCGCCCCGGCCAGCCTGGCGACCTCGTACACGATGGCGGCCTCCAGCACCCACGCGAGGGCCGCGCATCCGAACACCGCCAGGGCACGCAGCCACGGGCGGCCCCGTCCGCCGCGAGAGTCTCTCTGCGACGGCCCAGGTGGGGCCGCGGATCCCTGTGGGCTTCCCCTGTGCCGGGCCGTGATCACGAAACCGGCGACGGCCGCCGAGGCGAGGACCGCCGCCACGGGCCACACCCACCATCCCGCCAGCGACGACACGAGGGCGGGCGCGGCGGCCAGGGCGAGCAGGACCACGGCCAGCAGGTCGGCCGAGCGCGCCCCGACCGCCGAGGCGATCACCTTGGCGGGGGCCAGCCCGGTCCTGCGCAGCACGGACGTCACACGCAGTGCCTCGCCCAGGCGGAACGGCAGCACATGGTTGCCGAGCAGCGACACGTGGATCGCCGCCCACGAGTGCCAGAACGGCAGCCCACGCAGCACCCGGGTCCACGCCCACGAGCGCAGCGCGAACGCCGCGCCGTAAAGGAGGATCGCGAAGGACAAGCCGAGGGGGTCGGCCAGCAGTGCGCGCGCGGCCGCGGCGAGCGAAGGGCCGGAGACCACGCCCGCGAGGTACCAGACGGACACGCCGAGCACGACGACGCCGACAGCGCGACGCAGTGCCTTGAACATGACGTGCCTCACGAAGTCCTTGGAGGTCAGGCCGAGTGAGGTTAGGCTACCTTTACCCTCCTATCAGCGACGAGAGGCGGGTCGCAGGTGACGGTGGTCGTGACCGGTTCCGCCGGATTCATCGGAAAGGCGCTGACCGGAACACTGCTCGCGGCGGGACGGAAGGTGATCGGGATCGACAGGGTCCCGCAGCCGCCCCGCCCGGGGCTGACCGTGCTGACGGCCGACCTCCTCGACGACGACGAGCTGGTCCGCGCCGCGCTGGAGGACGCCGACGCCGTCTACCACCTCGCCGGATGCCCTGGCGTACGCGACCACAGCCCCGGCATCGCCTGGCTCCGCCACCGCGACAACGTGCTCGCGGGCGCCAGGGTGCTGGCCGCCGTGCCACGCCGGGTGCCCGTGGTCGTCACCTCTTCCAGCTCCGTCTACGGCGGAGCGCGCCACGGGCGGCCCAGCGCCGAGACCGATCGGGTGCGGCCGCTCGGCGGCTACGCGCGCAGCAAGGCCAGGCTCGAAGCGCTCTGCGCGGGACGGCCGGCCACGATCGTCAGGCCGTTCACGGTCGCGGGAGAGGGGCAGCGGGCCGACATGGCGCTGGCCGTCTGGCTCAAGGCCGCGCTGGCCGGACGGCCGCTACGGGTGCTCGGGTCGCTGGAACGCACCCGCGACATCACCGACGTACGACAGGCGGCCCAGGCCCTCGTGGACCTGACGGGAGTGCCGGGCGTGGTCAACCTCGGCACGGGCCGGAGTCACTCGCTGCGCTCCATGGCGGCGGCCGTCGCCTCGGTGACGGGCGCGGACGTCGGCTTCGCCGTCGAGGCGGCGTCCGGTGTGGAGCCAGGCGACTCGCTCGCCGACACGCGGCGGCTGCGGTCGCTCATCGGCTGGGCGCCCGAGACGGACCTGCTGGACGTGGTCAGGCGGCAGCACGCGGCGGCGAGCCTGCTGGCGGGGGCGGCATGACGCGGTCCGAGACACCCGCCGAGGCCTCTCGCCAGGCCGCGGCCCCCGACGCCCGTGCGGCCGGTTCCCCTGCGGGGCGGAAGCTGGGCCGGGCGATGGCGGGGGTGGCTGTCCTCGCGACCGTGGCGGCCCTGCTCGGGATCGGGGTGCGGGCGAGCTTCGGCGCGCACGTCGCGGTGGACGAGCCGCAGTACCTGCTCACCGCCCTGTCGATGTACGAGGACTTCGACCTCGACATCACCGACGAGCTGGCCGAGCGCAGGTGGGCGCCGTGGGGTGGTGAGGGGCTGCCTGTGCAGACCGAGGTGCTCGACGACGGCACGCAGATCAGCCCGCACGACCCGCTCCTTCCGCTGCTGCTGGCCGTGCCGATGGGGCTCGGCGGATGGGTGGCGGCGAAGGTGACGCTCGCGCTGATGGCGGGGGCGCTGGCGGCGCTCACGCTGTGGACGGCGGTGCGCAGGTTCGGCGTGCCGTACCGGACGGCGACGCCAGGGGTGGCGGTGGCCTGCGCGAGCGCGCCCTTCGCGGTGTACGGTCAGCAGGTCTACCCCGAACTGCCTGCCGCCCTCGCGACGGTCGCCGCCGTCGCCCTCCTCACCGCCTGGCCCGCCCGCCCCCTCTCACGGTCCGCGGCGGACCCTGGTCCGCTCGCCGCGCGGCCCGCGGGCACGCCGGGGTTGTGGACGTTCGGCCTGGTCGTCACCGCCCTCCCGTGGCTGTCGGTGAAGTACGCCCCTGTGGCCGCGGTCATCGCCCTCCTCGGCCTCTGGCGCAGCAGGTCCACCGCCCTGTTCGCCGGGTTCGTCGCGATGGGCGTCGCCTACCTGGCCGTCCACCGCCTGGTCTGGGGCGGCTGGACCGTCTACGCCAGCGGCGACCACTTCCAGCAGTCGGGCGAGTTCGGTGTGATGGGCTTCGACCCCGACTACGCGGGCCGCGCCTTCCGCCTGCTCGGCCTGCTCGTCGACAGGGGCTACGGCCTGGTCGCGTGGCAGCCCGCATGGCTGCTTCTGCTGCCCGCCGCCGCCTTCGCGCTCCGCAGGCCGAGGCAGCCCGTGCTGCTGCTGCCCCTGGCCGCCGCCTGGCTGACGGCGACGTTCGTCGCGCTGACCATGCACGGGTTCTGGTGGCCGGGCAGGCAGCTCGTCGTCGCGCTCCCGCCGGCCGTGATCCTCGTCCTCGTGTACCTGGCCCGCGCGCCCAGGACGGTGAAGGCCCTGGCGGGACTGCTCGGCGCCGCGGGCCTGGTCACCTACGGCCGGCTGGTCGCCGACGGGTTCGCGGGGCGGATCACCTGGACCTCCGGGTTCGAGGACGTCGGCTCCCCGATCCACCAGGTCCTCCGCCTGGCGCTGCCGGACTACCGGCAGGGCTGGGCGCTCTTCTGGCCGTACCACGTGGCGTGGCTCGCCCTCGCCGCCGTTCTTGTGCTCACGGTAAGGAAGTCCCATGTCGCTCCGTAGCCTGGTCGCCGCCTTCCTCGTACCCATGGCGCTGCTCACCGCCTGCGGCGGCGGGGCCACGGGCCAGAGTTTCGACGACGACGCCCTGGTCGTCTACTCGGGACGCAACCAGAACCTCGTGGGCCCGCTGCTGGAGAAGCTGAAGACGGCCACGGGCCTCGACGTCCAGGTGCGCTACGGCGACAGCGCCGAGCTGGCCGCCCAGATCATGGAGGAGGGCGACCGCACCAGGGCCGACCTGTTCTTCTCCCAGGACGCGGGGGCGCTCGGCGCGCTGTCCAAGCACGGCATGCTTCGCCCGCTCCCGCAGGACCTGCTCGGCAAGGTCGACGCGAGGTTCCGTGCGGCGGACGGCACGTGGGTGGGCGTCTCAGGGCGCTCCAGGGTGATCGTGTACGACCCGCGGACGGTGTCCGCGCCGCCCAAGAGCGTGTTCGAGCTGACCGACCCCAAGTGGAAGGGGAAGATCGGCTGGGCGCCCACGAACGCCTCCTTCCAGGCGTTCGTCACCGCGATGCGACTGCTCGACGGCGAGGACAAGGCCAGGCGGTGGCTGGAGGCGATGAAGGCCAACGGCACCCAGAGCTACCCGAACAACGTCGAGATCCTCAACGCGGTCGACGCGGGCACGCTGCGGCTCGGCCTCATCAATCACTACTACTGGTACGAGAAGGTGGCCGAACGCGGCCAGAACGGCGTGCCGTCCCGCCTGGCCTACCTGCCGGGCGGCGACCCCGGCGCGCTGGTCAACGTGGCGGGCGTGGGCGTGCTGAAGAAGGTCCAGCACGCCGACGCCGCTCTCAAGGCCGCGACCTACCTGCTCGGCACCGACGCCCAGCAGTACTTCGCCACCACGACCAAGGAGTACCCGCTGATCGCGGGCGTGGCGCCCGAGCGCGGGCTGCCCAAGCTCGACACGCTCAACGGGCCCAAGATCGACCTGGGCAGGCTCGACTCGCTGGAGCAGACGCTCAAGCTGCTCCAGGACGTGGGCCTGGTCTAGATGGCCCGCCACATCCCTCCGGCCCTGCTGGCGCCCGCGGCCGTCACCGCGGGGCTCTCCCTCGCACCTGTGGCGTACCTGCTCGTGCGGGCCGTGGAGGGCGGGCTGCCGGCCTTCGCCGCCGTCCTTCTCCGCTCACGTACGGCGGAGCTGGCCGTGCGCAGCATCGGCCTGGCCGCGGCCGTCACGGCGCTGTGCGTGGTGGTGGGGCTGTCGCTGGCCTGGCTCGTCGTGCGGACCGACCTGCCGGGGCGCAGGGTCTTCGGGGTGCTCGCGGCGTTGCCGCTGGCGGTGCCGTCGTACGTGGCGGCATACACCTGGATCGCCTTCTACCCCGAAATCTCGGGATTCTGGGGGTCGGTGTTGGTGCTCACGCTCTGCTGCTACCCCTACGTCTACCTTCCCGCCACGGCCACGCTGAGCAGGATGGACCCGGCGATGGAGGAGGTGGCGCTCTCTCTCGGAAGGGGCCGCGCGCCCGTCGTGGTGCGCCAGCTGCGCCCCGCCGCGGCGGCGGGCGGGCTGCTCGTGGCCATGTACGTGCTCTCCGAGTTCGGCGCCGTCTCGATCATGCGCTTCGACGTCTTCACCACGCAGATCTACACCGCCTACCGCGCCTCCTTCGACCGGACGCCCGCCGCCGTGCTCGGCCTGCTGCTCGTACTGATCACGCTGCTGATCGTGCTGGGGGAGGCGCGCTCGCGAGGCAAGGCGGCCTACGCGCTGCAAGGCGCCCCTGCCAGACGGCGAACGGTCGTGCGCCTGAATCCCGCGGCCAAGGCCGCATCCACCGGATGGGCGGTGGCGGTGGCCGCGCTCGCCGTCGGGTTCCCGCTGGCCAGCATCGGCTACTGGCTGGTGGACGGCTCGTCGCGTGGTCTCGACCCCGCCGTCCTCGGCGCGTCCGTGGCCGCCACGCTCGGCGTCTCGGCGGCCGGGGCACTGCTGACGGGGGCGCTGGCCGTCCCTGTCGGCATCATCGCCGCCAGGCACCGTTCGTGGGCCGCCAGATTCGTCGAGCAGTCGTCCTACGTGGGACACGCGCTACCCGGCATCGTGATCGCGCTGTCGCTGGTCTTCTTCGCCGTCCGCTACGCCTACCCGCTCTACCAGCAGTGGCCGCTGCTGGTGCTGGCGTACGCGGTGCTGTTCATGCCCGCTGCCGTCGGCGCGGTACGAGCCTCCGTCGTGCAGTCGCCGCCCGTCCTCGAGGAGGTCGCGCGCTCGCTCGGACGCGGCCCGCTCGGCGCGGTCAGGTCCGTCACGCTGCCGCTGGCGCTGCCGGGCGTGGCGGCGGGCACGGCACTGGTCTTCCTGACGGCCATGAAGGAACTGCCCGCCACGCTCCTGCTGCGGCCCACCGGCGTGGACACGCTCGCCACCCAGCTGTGGACGCAGACCGGCTCGGGCTCATACGGCGCCGCTGCCCCCTACGCCGCCCTGCTCATGCTGCTGGCCGCGGTGCCTGGATTCCTGCTCGGGAGGCGTGAGATATGAGCGGGCTGACCGTTTCAGAGGTGGTGAAGGCGTTCGACGGCGTTCGGGTGCTTCGCGGCGCCTCACTGTCGGTGCGGGAAGGCAGTTTCGCCGCGGTCCTCGGGCCATCGGGGTGCGGGAAGACGACGCTGCTGCGGATCATCGCGGGTTTCGAGCGCGCCGACGCGGGGTCGGTGTCGCTCGGCGAGCGGGAGGTCACCTCGCTCCCGCCGGAGAAACGGCGGGTCGGCATCGTGCCGCAGGAGGCGGCGCTGTTCCCGCACCTGTCCGTCGCGCGCAACGTCGGATTCGGGCTTCCCCGTGGGGCGTCGCGGGCGGAGACGTCGTCGCGGGTGGAGGAGTGCCTGGAACTGGTGGGGCTGTCGGGGTACGGCTCGCGCATGCCGTACGAGCTGAGCGGCGGACAGCAGCAGCGCGTCGCCCTCGCCCGAGCGCTGGCGCCGCGCCCCGGAGTGGTCCTGCTCGACGAGCCCTTCAACGCGCTGGACAGGTCGTTGCGCGGCGTGGTGCGCGACGAGGTGAGGTCGGCGGTGAAGCGGGCGGGCGCGACCGTCGTCCTGGTCACGCACGACCAGGAGGAGGCGCTGTCGATGGCCGACGTGGTCGCGGTCATGCGGGACGGCGTGATCGTGCAGTCGGACACGCCCGCCGAGGTGTACGCGTCCCCTGTCGACCTCGGCGTGGCCACGTTCGTGGGGGAGGCGGTCGTGCTGGACGCGGTGTCGTCCGGCGGGGTGGCCTCCTGCGTGCTGGGGCGGCTACGGCAGCGGTCGAACGGCGTCGCGGGGACCGGCTTCGTCGCCCTCCGGCCCGAACAGGTCACGCTGACGGCTCCCGCCGTACCGGCCGAGGCCGGCGTTGCGCGCCCGGCCTCCCGTGCCTCCAGGAACGGCGCCGACCTGCTCGACCCCGCCGGTTCTCCCCCTGAAGCCGGAGAGGACCACGATCACGGGCCCTCCGGTCCCGCGTCGCACACCGGAGAGGACCACGATCATGGGCCGGCCGGGTCGTCAGCGGAGGGCGGCCTCGCAGGGAACGGACACGGCCGACCTGCAGGCTCGTCCCACGGCGGCGGTGTGAAGGACGCGGGCGGCGGGGACGGCGAGGGCCTCGGCACCGGGGCGGCGGCGCCGAGGGGGCGGGTGGCGCGGGTGGAGTTCTTCGGGCACGACGCCGCCGTCACCGTCACCATGGACGACGGCGTCGTGATCCGCGCCAGGACCAAGGGAGCCGCCCCCCATCAGGTGGGCGACATGGTCGAGATCGGCGTGGACGGCCCCGTGCTCTTCTTCCCCGCCGCCGGATAAGGTCGCCCCATGGGTGAGTTTGTACGCGTCGAGGTGTCCGGCCAGATCGCCACGATCAGGCTCGATCGTCCGAAGATGAACGCCCTCAACGGGCAGGTCCAGCGCGAGATCGCCGAGTGCGCCCGCGCCGTGGACGCCGACCAGGACGTCCAGGCGGTGGTCCTGTACGGCGGGGAGCGGGTGTTCGCCGCCGGCGCCGACATCAAGGAAATGGCCGACATGTCCTACGCGGACATGGCAGCCCACTCGAAGATCCTCCAGGACTGCTTCACCGCGGTCACCCGCATCGGCAAGCCGGTCATCGCCGCGATCACCGGCTACGCGCTGGGCGGCGGCTGCGAGCTCGCCCTGTGCGCCGACTTCCGCGTGGCGGGTGAGGGCGCCAAGCTCGGCCAGCCCGAGATCCAGCTGGGCATCATCCCCGGCGCGGGCGGCACCCAGCGCCTTCCCCGCCTGATCGGCCCCGCCCGCGCGAAGGACCTCATCTTCAGCGGACGTCATGTGACGGCCGCCGAGGCGCTGTCCATCGGCCTGGTCGACAAGGTCGTCCCCGACGTCGAGGTGTACGACGCGGCGCTGGCGTGGGCGGCCACGTTCGTCGGCGGCCCCACCGTCGCCCTGCGCGCCGCCAAGCAGGCCGTGGACCAGGGCCTGGAGGTCGACCTGGACACGGGGCTCGAGGTGGAGCGGCTGCAGTTCTCCGGCCTGTTCGCCACGGAGGACGCGAAGATCGGCATGCGGGCCTTCACCGAGAAGTCCAAGCCCAAGTTCACCGGCCGCTGACCCCGGGCGCCGCATCGGCCTCGCCGGTGCGGCGCCTCGCGTTCCCCTCATGCGCCGGTGCGGCGCCTGGTGTTCCCCTCATGCCCCGCCCTGGGATGCCGCCCGCCCGGGCGATGCCGCCCTCGTCCGTGGGCCGAGGACGGCCGGCCTCGGATCGGGGCCGCGTGGGCCGGGATGGTCGGATGGGGGTCGTGTGGCCCTGGGATGGTCGGTCCTGGGATGGGGATGGTCGGCCCTGGGATCGGCCCTGGGATGGTCGGCCCAGGGATATCGGTCCGGGGATGCCGGGTCGGGGTGGTGCCGGGTCGGGGTGGCGTCGGGTCGGGGTGGCGTCGGGTCGGGGTGGCGTCGGGTCGGGATCGCGGTGGTGTCAGGGAAGGTCCTGGTCCGACGATCATGGGCCCGCCGGCTCGTGCGCCGGCCCGAAGCCGGGGCGAGCGAAGGTGTGTGACCGGCCCAGGATGATGATGGTTTGCCGCTATCGTGACGTTTCATGATGCGCGTCCTGGTCCCGGCGCGGCTGAGGAAGGCCGTGCGCTCATGGTTCGACTCCCGCTACATCTCGGTCGCCGACCACCGGCAGGACATCAAGGACGCGCTGTGGGAGGTCCAGACGCTCCGCCGTGAGGTGACCACTCTCCAGGCGGAGGTGCAGCGGCTGAGGACGACTCCCAGGCCGTCCGAGGCCCGCGCCGAGCACCGGCCTGACCCGAAGGCGGAGGAGGCGCACCGGCTGGCGTTCGAGACCGCCCAGGCGCTCGACAAGGTGCTCCAGAACGAGGTGCTCGTCTGGCAGGCCATCGACGAGCTCAGGGAGCACTCGTGCGCGTGAGGTGGAACGGCGGCGAGCTGACCTTCAGGCTCGACCCCGAGGACGAGATCACCGGCAGGGCCGCCGACGGCCATCCGGTGAAGCTGGCCACCGGTTCGTGCGAGATCAGGGGCGTGCCCGGCGACGCGCACGACGATCTGTGGGCGGTGGCCGCCTGGACGATCGTGGCGCCGTGGACGCGCAGGCGGATCACGTTCGACCGGCCGGTCTCGCCGGAGCTGGCGCGGGTGCTGCACGACGGGTGGGGTGTCGAGGCGGGGCCCGTCGGCGGGACGCCGCGGGTGGCGGGCGGGACGCTGGCCCTCTCCTACAGCGGCGGCGCCGACTCCGTGGCCGCGGCGACGATCTTCCCCGAAGCACCGTTCGTGCACTTCAGGCGGGTCTCGCACCCGCGGGTTCCGAACCGGTGGCCGCACTACAGGTCGGACGTGCTGGCCAAGCTCGCCGTACAGACCGGGCGTGAGGTGACCACGGTCGACTCGGACCTCGAGTTCACGCTGGCCGAGCCGCGGCCCGGCTATCCCGAGCACCACGCGGTCGCGGCGGGCGCACTGCTGCTCGCCGACCGGATGGACCTGGGCGGGCTCGCGTTCGGCTACGAGCTGGGCTCGCGCTGGCTGGGCGGCGACCGCTACCTGCTGCGCTACACCCCGGACAACCTCATGTGGGCGCCGCACGGGGCGTGGGGGCGGCTGTTCGCGGCGGTGGGCGTGCACATCGTGCTGCCCGTGGGTGGTGTGAGCGAGGCGGTTACGATGCGGATCGCGCTGGAGTCGCCGCTGAAGGCGCAGGTCAGGTGGTGCCTCCGGGGTACCGGTGGACCGTGCCGCACCTGCGGGAAGTGCCTGTACAAGGAGCTCATCCAGGCCGCGGTCGAGCGCCGGCCGATGGACACCCCGATCACCGCCGCCCGTCCCGTGGCGCGCAAGTGGCAGGAGCCGCCCCCGTACGGCGGGCAGGAGATGATCGAGTACGGCTGCGCGCGGATCCCGGGTATCGAGAAGACGCCTTTCGCGAAGGCGGCCGAGTACCTGCGGGCGACGGAGGAGTCGACGGCGTGGCTGGACCACTGCTACCGGCCGGCGATCGAGGAGATCCCCCCGGCGTGGCGGGGACAGGTGACGGAGTTCATGGCGGCGCGCGTGGGGTTCATGGACGAGGCGCAGGCGCGGCGGGTGGAGACGTGGGGCGCGTGACGCCCGGTGGACGATGGCCGGAGCTCCCCTGGGTCGGGCTGTGAGCGAGCCGGCACCTCCCGGGGTCGGGCATCCGCGAACCGGAACTTCCCTGGACCGAACTGTGAGCGAGAGGAGGCGGTGAGGTGAAGGTCTACCTGTCGGTCGACATGGAGGGCGTGACCGGGCTGACCGACCCGGAGGAGATGCACGCGGGCAAGCGCGGTTACGAGCGCGGCTGCGAGCTCATGACCGCCGACGCGAACGCCGCCATCGAGGGCGCGTTCGACGCGGGCGCGACCAGCGTGCTGGTCAACGACGCCCACGGCTCGACCAAGAACCTGCGGATCGATCTGCTCGACCCGCGCGCCACCCTCATCCGCGGCCCCGGCAAGTCGCAGCGC
Source organism: Nonomuraea sp. bgisy101 (assembly GCF_057708945.1). Lineage (NCBI taxonomy): Bacteria > Bacillati > Actinomycetota > Actinomycetes > Streptosporangiales > Streptosporangiaceae > Nonomuraea > Nonomuraea sp. bgisy101. The sequence goes on along the minus strand of NZ_JBYITD010000038.1, from coordinate 45,638 downwards.
ATGGCCCAGGGGCTCGACTCCTCGTTCGACGCGGCGATGTTCGTCGGCTACCACGCCCGCGCGGGCGTGCAGCACGGCGTGCTCAACCACACCTGGATGGGCAAGGAGATCCAGAACGTCTTCCTCAACGGCGAGCCGTGTGGCGAGACCAGGCTGGTGGCGGCCTGCGCGGGCTTCCACGGCGTGCCCGTCGCGCTCGTCACGGGCGACGAGGCGGTCGGCGAGGAGGCCAGGGAGCTGCTCGGCGACGTCGAGACGGTCGCGGTGAAGAAGGGGATCGACAAGTTCTCGGCCGAACTGCTGCCGCCGAGCGTGGCCCAGTCGCGGATCCGTGAGAGCGCCGCTCGGGCGGTCGACAGGTTGACCGACTTCACGCCCTATGCGGCGGGCAGGCCGTACACGCTGGGTGTGGAGTGGAACTCCACGGCGATCGCGGCGGCCTGCGGACTGATCCCGGGGGTGAAGCAGGCGGGCTCGCGGGAGATCGAGTTCGTGACGGACGACTTCACCGAGATCATGGCGCTGATGGGCCTGTTCGCGACGATCGGCGGGCAGGTGGCCTGCGGCAGCGGCCCGTATGGCTGATCGGGCCACGCTCACCAGGCGGGGCCTGCTGGTCGGGATCGGCGCGGCGGGCGGCGCCGGCGCGATGTACGCGGCGATGGGCGCGCTCGGGCTGGCGCCCGCTGAGCAGGACAAGGCGTTCACCCCGCCCAGGCCGGGGGATTTCACGCTCAAGGGCAGGGGCGCCGCCTCCGTGGTCGTCCTGGGCGCGGGTGTGGCCGGGTTGACGGCCGCCTACGAGCTGGGCAAGGCGGGCTACGACTGCACCGTCCTGGAGGCGAGCGGCAGGACCGGAGGGCGCAACCTCACGCTGCGCGGCGGCGACCGCCTCACCGAGCTGAACGGCCCTGCCCAGGACGTCCGCTTCGGCGACGGCGTCTACTTCAACGCGGGGCCCGGCAGGATCGCGCCCTGGATGGTGACGATGGACTACTGCCGCGAGCTCGGCATCCCCATCGAGACCTTCGTCAACACCAACGCCGCCGCCTACGTCCACACGAACGGGCGCACGGTCCGGAACAAGACCGCGCGTGCCGACATGTACGGATACATCGCGGAGCTGCTGGCCAAGGCCACCCATCAGGGCTCGCTCGACCGCAGGCTCACCAAGGACGACAGGGAGCGGCTGCTGGAGTTCCTGCGCAGGTTCGGCGACCTGGGACCCAGGCTGGCCTACGAGGGGTCGGAGCGGCGCGGTTTCACCACCTACCCGGGCATGGGCGGGGGGACGGAGATCGCCGGGCCCGCCGGCCTGCACGACGTCCTCGCGGCGGGGGTGGGCCGGGCGATCACCAACGACTTCGGCTACGACCAGGCGACCCCCATGTTCCAGCCGGTCGGCGGCATGGACGCGATCGTCGCCAGGCTGACGGAGGCGGTCGGCCGCGACCGCATCAGAACGGGCGCCAGGGTCACCTCGATCACCGACCTGGAGCACGGCGTCACGGTCGCGTGGGAGGGCGGCGAGCTGACCGCCGATTTCTGCGTGGCCACGCTCCCGCCGCACGTGTTGGCGAAGATTTCACATAATTTCGGGCAAAAGGTAACTACTGCCCTCAAGACCCCCGTTCCGGTCGCCGCCGGCAAGATCGGCCTGGAGTACGGCAGGCGCTGGTGGGAGCTCGAGGACCGCATCTACGGAGGCGTCACCGAGACCGATCTCGACATCACGCACATCTGGTACCCCTCCTACGACTACCACGCCCAGCGCGGCCTCCTGGTCGGCTACTACAACTCCGACGAGGCCGCCCAGCTGTACGGCGCGCTGACCCCCGAGGACCGCAGGCGCAGGGCGCTCACCCAGGGCAAGAAGATCCACGGCGAGAAGTACCGGTCGGAGCTGCTGTCGAGCGTCTCCATCGCGTGGGAGCGCCAGCCCCACCTTCAGGGGGGATGGGTTCGCTGGCCGTCCTTTGATTCGTCCTTCACTCTCCTGCAACGTCCGTCGGGAAGGGTGTACTTCGCGGGTGACTGGCTCACTCACCTGGTGGCCTGGCAGGCGGGCGCCATGGAGTCGGCCAGGAGCGCCGTGACCCAGCTCCACCAGCGAGCCGCCAGGTCCGCGTGAGGCGTAGGGTCCTGGTCATGACACTGATCTGGGTCCCCGCGCTCGACCGTCCCGACCTGCTGGCCGAACCGGTGGCGCTCGCAGTACGTCAGATGGAGGAGGAGGTGCGCGTGGCCGAGATCGACCCTGACCTGGCCGACACGGCGGCCTTCTGCGACGAGTACGGGGTGGCGATGGACGCGTCGGCCAACTGCGTGGTGGTGGCCGCCAAGCGCGGCGGCGAGGTGCGCTACGCCGCCTGCATGGTGCTGGCCACGACCAGGGCCGATGTCAACGGCGTGGTGAGAAAGCGCCTCGACGCGCGCAAGACAAGCTTCGCCCCCATGGACGATGCGGTTTCGCTGACCGGGATGGAGTATGGAGGTATCACGCCGCTCGGCCTGCCCGATGACTGGCCGATCCTGGTCGACAGCAGGGTCGCCGCGCATCCCAGCGTGATCGTCGGCAGTGGGGTGAGGCGATCGAAACTGGCCCTGTCAGGGGCCGTACTGGCCGGGTTGAAGACCGCGGAGGTCCTGGACCTGGCGAATTGAGACCAACGCGATACCGATGATTGGGAAACCCATGGGGGCATTTCAGACGTTACACATGCGTGGGAATGTGACCTTGAGGTTCATCTCTGGGGCGGGGTTTGAGCCGGTATGGTGCTTCATGCCATGAACGATGACCGACTAGGCCCTTACCGGCTGCTCAGGCGGCTAGGTGAAGGCGGAATGGGCGTTGTCCACCTCGCTGTCGACCCGCAGGGGCGACAGGTGGCGGTCAAGGTCCTGCGCGCGGAGGTCGCCGGCGACGATGTCGCCAGGCGGCGGCTCTCGCGCGAGGTCGACACGATGCGGCGCGTGCGCAGCAAGTACATCGCCGAGGTCCTCGACGCCGACGTGACGGGACACCGGCCCTACATCGTGACCCGCTACGTCCCTGGACGTGCCCTCGACGAGATCGTGAAGCACGACGGGCCGCTGGAGCTGCCCGCGCTGGCCAGGGTCGCCCACGGCGTGGCGTCCGCTCTGGCGGCCGTCCACTCCGTCGGCGTGATCCACCGCGACCTCAAGCCCGGCAACGTGCTGCTCCTGGACGGCGACCCCGTCCTGATCGACTTCGGCATCGCCCAGGCGGTGGACGCGACGAGGCTGACGCAGACCGGCATGTTCATCGGCACTCCCGGCTACCTCGCGCCCGAGATCATCGAGGGCCACGAGGCGGGCCCCGAGGTCGACATCCACGCGTGGGCAGGCACGCTGCTGTTCGCCGCGACCGGCCAGCCGCCCTTCGGCAAGGGCACGCTGGAGATGATCTTCTACAACATCACGGCGGGCAAGGCCGAGGTGTCGGCGGCGCCGCGCGAGCTGCAGCCGCTGCTCAAGGCCGCCTTCCAGCGTAACCCCTCCAAGCGGCCCAAGGCCGCGGACCTGGCCGAGCAGACCGCGAGGCTGGCGCCCAGTCCGGCCAAGGTGCCCGACGAGATCTCCACGGTGCCGCGCCCCGACCGGCAGAGCGCGCGTCCTGCCACCGACCCCGCCGACATGCCCACCCCCGCGATCCCGCCCGCGCGCCCGCCGCTCGGGTCGCCGTCCTCCTCCAGGTCGTACGGCACGCCCGCCCCCGGCAGCCAGGAGTACGTCTCGCTGCTGGGCAACCAGAGCCCCCCGCCGACCGGCAACCAGAGCGCGACGGGCGGACAGAGCCAGGCAGGCGGTCAGGGCGGACCAGGGGTCCTGGGCGGACCAGGCGGCCAGAGCGGCCCCAGCGCTCAGAGCGGGCCAGGCGGCCAGAGCGGGCCAGGCGGCCAGGGCCCTGCGGGCACCCAGGGCCGGCAGGGCGAGCACGCGACCACCGGCGGCGACCCGTGGCCCACGCGGCGGGTGAGCCCCGAAGAGCTGCGCCAGATGCGCGAAGAGGCCTCCGCCCAGCCGTGGGACGTGCCGACCCGCGCGGCCAACGACCCGCCCGCCGGCCGTCCGTGGCCGGCGGCGGGACCGGCCAACCATCAACCCCCGCCCGCCCAGGGCACAGGGCAGCCCTCAGGCGGCTACCAGCAGGGGCCTGGCTCGTTCCCGCCCGCCGCAGGCGGCCAGGCGGGCGCGCAGGGCGGGCGCTCCGGCTACCAGGGCGTCCCGCAGCAGGCTTCGCCGTATCCGCACAGGGACGGCGACATCCCCACGCGCAGGGTCCGTCCCGACGCGTCCGAGTTCCCCTCGCCCTACGGGCAGCAGCCGTACCAGGCGGTGCCCCAGCAGAGCCATCAGCAGGGTCTCCAACAGGGACATCAGCAGGTGCCCCAGCAGGGCCACCAGGCCCCGCACGACCCCGAGACGTGGCGCGAGCCGCGCATCCCAGGAGCGCGTCCCGGCCTGGCGTTGCAGCGCTCCAAGGCGTACGGCGTCGCGGGCGCCATGCTGCTCATCATCATGATCGTGGTGGCCGTCCTCGCCCCCCTGGTGGTGAGCGCGGTGGCGATCCCCGTCGCCGTGCTGCTGCGCGCCGCCGACCTGGCGCAGCCCCAGCTGAACGCCAGGCGTCCGACCGGCGCCGCGGCGGCCGACGTGCTGAGGGTGTTCGCCCAGCCCGCCGCGCTGCTGAAGTCGATCGGCATCACGGTCGCGCTGGTGCCGTACGCGCTGATCCTGGGACTGCCGGTGACGCTGCTGCTCACCGTGCTGACCTCGATGCCGCTGAGCAACGCGCTGGCCTGGGGCGGAGCGATCGCGCTATGGACGGTGTGCGCCGGTCCCGGCGTCGAAGCCCCAGGACGGCAGATGCGGAGGACGCTCGCGTCCCTGGTTCCGTCGCGTACCGTGGCCATGGGGGTCGCGGGCGTGCTCGCGGTCGGAGCCGCGCTCTCACTGGTCCTGGCGTACGGCACGGTGCCCGACACGGGCAGACGGTCCGTATGGACACCGGTCGACGTGAGCTCGATCACGGACCAGCTCCAGGGCCTCAGGGGGAAGGCGGACCAAGGAGGGGGATGAGTAGATGAGCACCGGCAACACCCAGGCACCCGAGCGTCTCGGACCCTACCGGCTCGTCAGGAAGATCGGCGAGGGGGGCATGGGAGTTGTCCACCTCGGGATCGACGAGGAGGGGCGTGAGGTCGCCATCAAGGTGCTGCACCCCCATGTGGCCGCCGATCTCAAGGCGCGTGACAGGCTGACGCGCGAGGTCGAGACCATGCGCAGGGTGCGCAGCAGGCACGTGGCGGAGGTGCTCGACGCCGAGCTGGTCGGGGGCCAGCCGTACGTCGTGACCAGGTTCGCGCCCGGGCGCACGCTCGAGGAGACGGTGCTCACCGACGGGCCGCTGCCCGCCCAGGAGCTCATCAGGCTGGCGCAGGGGCTGTGCGCGGCGCTCGTGTCCATCCACGCGGCCGACGTCATCCACCGTGACTTCAAGCCGTCCAACGTCATGCTGGTCGACGGCGAGCCTCTGGTCATCGACTTCGGCATCGCGCACCTGGTCAACGCGACCAGGCTCACGCAGACCGGCATGTTCGTCGGCACGCCGGGCTACCTCGCGCCCGAGATCATCCGTGACTCGGAGATCACCCAGGCGGCCGACGTGCACGCGCTGGCCTCGACGGTGTTCTTCGCGGCCGTGGGCGCGCCGCCCTTCGGCACCGGCACGTTCGAGGTCATCTGCTTCAACATCATGGAAGGCAGGGCGCAGCTCGACAAGGCCCCAGGGTGGTTGCGCGGCTGGCTCGGCAGGGCGCTGTCGGTCGACCCGCAGTCGCGGCCGAGCGCGCAGGAACTGCTGCGGATGGCGCGGCAGCTCGACCCGTCGGTGACGGCCTTCAACGAGACGCCGCCCAGCGGCACGCGCGTGCTGGAGCAGCCGGGCCAGACCAAGACGTTCGGGCGTGACGACAGCTACTCCGACCTGCTCCCGCCCGTGGAGTACGCCAAACCGCCCAGGCCCGAGCCCAAGCCCCGCAAGGAGCCGAAGCCGAGGCAGCGCGAGGAGCCCAAGCCGCCGCCGTACGTGCCCGCGAACGTGCCGCAGTACCGGCCGCCGGCGCCCTATCCCGACCAGCGGGTGGCGGGCTTCGCCCCGCCGCCGCCGCAGCAGCAGGCCGCGGTCAGGCCGTACACGCCACCGCCCGCGCCCGCGTCCCAGCGGCCCTACGCGCCGCCTCCGGCCGAACGGCCGAGGTACCGCGTCGGGCACCCGCTCATCGCGGGACTGCTGCTGGCCCTGCTGGTCGCGCTCGCGGTCATGATGCCGGTGATGGCGGCGGCCGCGGCCGTGGTGATCGCGCTGGTGCTGCGCGTGGGCGAGTACCTGTTCGGGGATCTCGTCGCGCGCCGCCAGCTGCGTGGCAGCAGCGCGGCCGATCCCGCGCTGATCCTGCTCGGGACGCCATGGGCGCTGATCAAGGCGTCGCTGGTGTCGCTGGTGCAGGTGCCGCTGTCGATCCTGTGGGGCGTGTGCGTGTGGGGCGTGCTGCACTACGGCCTGAAGGTCCAGAGCGACCAGGCCGTGGCCTACGCCGCCGGCGCCTTCGCGGCCGGCCTGTTCGTGCTGCCGGGCGGTGGAGCGCCGCGCAAGGCGGTCACCCGCACGCTGACCAGCGTGATCCGCAGTCCGGGAGCGGGCCTGGTCGTGGCGCTCGTCGTCGGTACGGCGGCGCTGCTCGCGGTGATGTTCGCGATGGGCCAGGAACCGACGTGGCACCCGTGGGAGCAGCCCTCGGATGTGGTGAGGGAGCTGACCCGCAGCGCGAGGGACAGCGTGACCGGCCTCATCACGGGGCTCATCGACTCGCTCATGACCAGCCTCGGGCTCGGCTTCCTGTCACCCTGGTCATAACGTGGTCTCCCGCCTCAGGGCGGGGCACTATGGAGTCATGAGCGAGCCGGACGGTGAGCACGTTGGCCCCTACCGACTGCTGTCCACGCTGGGCTCCGGAGGGTTCGGCGAGGTGCACCTCGCGCTCGACCCCGAGGGGCGCACGGTCGCGGTCAAGCTCCTGCACCCTCACGTCGCGGCTGACGCCCAGGCGCTGACCAGGCTCGAGCGCGAGGTCGAGACCATGCGCCTGGTCGAGGGGCCGTACGTGGCCGAGGTGCTCGACGCGTCCCTCGCGGGCGACAGGCCGTATCTCGTGACGCGGTACGTCCAGGGGCGCCCGCTCAGCGTCGTCCCCGTGCCCGTGGCCGATCTGCGGCGGCTGGCGAGGGGGCTGGCGCAGGCGCTGCTGGCCATGCACGAGGCGGGCGTGGTCCACCGGGACCTCAAACCGGCCAACGTGATGATGGCCGACGGCGATCCCGTCGTGATCGACTTCGGCATCGCCTCCGCGCTCGACTCGCTGTCGGTCACCGCCTCGGGCGCGGTGATCGGCACGCCGGGCTACCTCGCGCCCGAGGTGCTGGAGGGGCACGAGGCCGGAGCGCCCGCCGACGTGTTCTCCTTCGCCGCGACGCTGGCCTACGCGGCCACGGGGCGCCAGCCGTACGGGACGGGGCCGCTGTCGGCCGTCGCCTATCGGGTGGTCCATCACGAGGCGGACCTGGAGGGGGTGCCCGCGTGGCTGGAGCCGCTGCTGGGCGACTGCCTGCTGCAGGATCCCGAGGCACGGCCGACGGCCGCGCAGATCTGCGCCGTGCTGGCCGCGGACGCCCCCGCCCGCGGCCGTCACGGCGTCACAGGCGCGGGTACGGCACGCCGCCGTCCCGCGCTGAGCCAGGACCAGGAAGCGGCGCTGCTCGAGGCGTCGGGCGGTCGCGGCGCCGGCAGAGGCGGGTTCTTCTGGGTGGGCAGGCGGTCCGGCACGGGTCCCGCCCATCCGGGCGAGCCGGACGTGCACGGCCTGTCGACGCGCGAGTGGCGGCCGGGCAGGGACGGGCACGTCAGGACGGTCGAGGAGTCCAGGGCCCTGCACAGGGAGAAGGTCCGCAGGCGGTGGGTGATCGGCTCGGGGGTGTTCGCCGCGCTGCTCGCGGCGGCCGCGCGGACCCCGCTGCCCGAGGTCTCCCTGTTCCTGCTGGCCTCCTACGCATTGGTCGTGGTCGCCGACGCGGCGGTGGCGCTGCTCTCGCGCGGTCTGTTCAAGGTCCGCCGCATGGTGACGGACCTCACGTCCGTGGCGGGGGTGGCGGTGCTGTGGCTGGCGCTGAGTGCTCTGTTCAGCCCTTTCACGCTGGCGCTCTTCGCCGGAACCGCGCTGGTCGTGGGTGTGGTCTTCCTGCTGAACGCCTGATAGGGATTTTCGATCGGGGGCATCGCGAGCCTCTGGAACAAAGTTCGGTATGGTGGGACGAGCTGCGGGTTTGCGTCAAAGCTACTCATGGGTAACATGACGACCCGAGGGGCCGTGCAGCTGGCGCCCCGGGCAGTCTGGCAGTCTGGACAGCACTCATCCGAGCATGCGATCACGGGAGGTCGGCCACCGGCCATGAACATCGTCGTCTGCGTGAAGCAGGTCCCCGACACGGCGACCGAGCGCAAGCTCCGGTCCGATGACAAGACGCTCGACCGCGACGCCGTCGACGGCGTCGTCAACGAGCTTGACGAGTACGCGGTCGAGGAGGCCCTGAAGCTCAAGGAGGCCCACGGCGGCGAGGTGACCGTCCTCACCATGGGCCCGGGCAAGGCCACCGAGACCATCCGCAAGGCCCTGGCGATGGGCGCGGACAAGGCGGTCCACCTCAGCGACGACGCCCTGCACGGCTCGGACGCCCTCTCGACCTCCTACGCGATGGCGCAGACGCTGAAGAAGATCGGGTTCGACCTGGTCATCCTCGGCTCGGAGTCGACCGACGCGCGCACCGGCGTGCTGGCCGCCATGCTGGCCGAGCGCCTCGGCGCGGCCCAGCTCACGCTGGCCAACAAGGTGGACGTCGAGGGCTCCTCCATCTCCATCCAGCGACTGACCGACTACGGCTACGACAAGGTCGAGGCGACGCTGCCGGCCGTCGTCTCCGTGGTCGAGAAGATCAACGAGCCGCGCTACCCGTCCTTCAAGGGCATCATGGCGGCCAAGAAGAAGCCGGTCGAGACCCTCTCCGTGGCCGACGCCTCCATCGACGCCGCTCAGGTCGGCCTCGGCGCGGCCTGGTCCGAGGTCGTCGACTTCGCCGCCGCTCCTCCGCGCGCGGCGGGCACGATCGTCAAGGACGAGGGCGACGGTGGCGCGAAGGCCGCCGACTTCCTCGCGTCCAAGAAGTTCATCTGAGAACGGGGGTTTTGCTGATATGTCGGAGATTCTCGTTCTCGTCGAGCAGGTCGACGGTGAGGTCAAGAAGGTCACGCTCGAGCTGCTGACCCTGGCCCGCTCGCTCGGCACCCCCTCGGCCGTCTGGGCAGGCCCGGGCTTCACGGCCGACGCCAAGGCCAGGCTCGCCGAGTACGGCGCGGAGAAGGTCTACGTCGCGGGCTCCGCCGACGTGGTCGACTACGTCGTCGCGCCGAAGGCCGAGCTGCTCGCCCAGCTCGTCGGCAGCGCCGCCCCGTCCGCCGTCCTCGTCGCCGCCACGGCCGAGGGCAAGGAGGTGGCCGGCCGCCTGGCCGTCAAGACCGACTCGGGTGTCATCACCGACGCGGTCGGCGTGGGCGACGGCCTCGTCGCCGACCAGTCCATCTTCGGTGGCGGCGTCAACGTCCACTCCCGCGTCACCAAGGGCACCCCGATCATCGCGGTCCGCCCCAACTCCACCGCCCCCTCTCCCGCCCCCGCGGCGGGCGCGGAGGAGGAGGTGTCCGTCGCCCTCTCCGACGCCGCCAAGGCCTCGAAGATCGTCGACAGGGTCAAGCAGGAGAAGGGCGCCCGCCCCGAGCTCACCGAGGCGGCCATCGTCGTCTCCGGTGGCCGCGGCGTCGGCTCGGCGGAGAACTTCTCGGTCATCGAGAACCTCGCCGACGTGCTCGGCGCGGCCGTCGGCGCCTCCCGCGCCGCCACGGACGCGGGCTGGTACCCGCACCAGTTCCAGGTCGGCCAGACGGGCAAGACCGTGTCGCCGCAGCTGTACATCGCCGCCGGCATCTCGGGCGCGATCCAGCACAGGGCCGGCATGCAGACCGCGAAGACCATCATCGCGATCAACAAGGACCCCGAGGCGCCGATCTTCGAGCTGGCCGACTTCGGTGTCGTGGGCGACCTGCACCAGGTCGTCCCGCAGCTCGCGGACGAGGTCAGCAAGCGCAAGTAGAACCAGGCAGGCGGAAGGCGGCGGCTCCTGTCGGGGCCGCCGCCTTCCTGCCGTTCTAGCCCGCCAGGGCGGCTCTGATGCGGTCCGCCAGCACGCGGGCCTGCTCGACGTCCCACGGGATGATGCCGTTCTCGCTCATCAGCGCGTAGAACTGCTGCTCGTGGTACGGCGTGCCGGGCGGGAGCGGTGCCACGTGCCAGTGCAGGTGCGCGTTGCCCTGCTGGCTGCCCAAAGCGAGCAGGTAGGTCCGCTCCGACGGCACGGCCGCCTCGACGGCGAGGGCGACCTTGCGGACCACCGCCATCAGCGCCGTGTAGGCGTCCTCGTCGAGGTCCCGCACGGCGTGCTCGACATGGGCCTTGGGCGAGACGAGCGTGTAGCCGGGGACGGTGGGATACCTCGCCAGGAAGGCCAGATGCCCTTCGTCCTCGTAGAGGATCTCCTCCAGGTCGTGCGCGGGATCGCCGGCGACGATCGCGCAGATGAAGCAGGGGCCGTTTCTCGTTCGTTCGACGTAGGCGTCCAGGTCCATGCGTTCAGAACGGATCATGGACCGATTCTTCCGCCTCTTCACCCGGGGGCGCCTGCCGTACGGTTCGGCGGGCGCCCGGCGGGTGAGGGTCAGGCGGCGAGCTCGGCGGGCTCGCGGCGCTCGACGGGGGCGATCGTGATGATCTCGGGCTCCGCGCGCGGCAGTAGCCGCGCGGCCAGCGCGATGAGCACGCCGAGGGCGACCGCGATGCCCAATGCCGTCCTCAGCGACGTGAGGTCGCTGAGGAAGCCGATCACCACGGGGCCGAGCAGCAGGCCCGCGTACCCCATCGCACCCGCCTGGGCGATGGCGGGGCCGGGGTTGTCGGTGGAGGTGCCGGCCAGCGAGAGCGTCATCGGCGAGATCGTCGCCACACCGAGACCCACGAAGAACATCGCGAGGACGGCGATCAGCGGCGTCGCGGCCGTGAGCACGATCGTGAACGTCGCGGCCGTGGCCAGACCCGAGACGGTCATGATGCCCCGGACGCCGAAGCGCGAGCGCAGCCTGTCGCCGCCGATCCTGGCGATCAGCATGCCGACCTCGAAGATCGGGTAGCCGAGCGCCGCGACCGCCTCGGTCGCGCCCAGCTCGTCCCGCATGAACAGGCCGTTCCAGTCGGCGACCGTGCCCTCGACCATGAACGCGAAGAACATGATCGCGCCCAGCAGGTAGACGATCGGCGGCATCCGCCTGCGCGTCCTGGTGACGGTCACGGCCACCGGGGTCTCGGGCAGGTAGGTCCGGCCGATGATCATGATCAGGGGGAGCGAGACGAGAGCGACGAGCGCGAGGTTGCCGGTGAAGGACAGGCCGAAGGCGATCGCCAGGCTGCCGACGCCGCCCGCGGTGATCGCGCCGACGCACCATCCGGCGTGCATGCCGTTCATCAGCGGCCTGCCGTAGGCCTGCTCGACCGTGGAACCCTGGGCGTTCATCGCGATGTCGACCGTGCCGAACGCCATACCGAACACCGCGACCGCCACCAGCAGCGACGGCAGGTTGGGCGCGCAGGCGACGCCGAGCAGCGACAGCGCCGTCGCGGGGCCGCCGACCCGTAGCACCGTCCTGCTGCCCGCGCGGCTCATGACGCCGCGCATCGCCTGCATGGTGACCAGCGCGCCCAGGCCCCACACGAGGAGGACCACGCCGATCGTCGCCTCGGACAGTCCGAGCTTGTCGGTCAGCGCGGGGATGCGCACGGTCATCGTGCCCACCATCAAGCCAGCAAGGACAAAAGTGAGGATCGACCCATAACGGGCAGTCCTCAGGTCGCGGGTCATCGTCAACACCTCTCGGGATCGTTCAATGACGCCCCTGCGGAAAGCGCGCAGGGGCGTGGTCGTGTTCGGTGATTTGGGGGAGGGGAGGGGGGAGTGGCGCGGTGGAAGGCGCGCTACAGCAGGGCGAGGAGGCGGGCCTCGAGGGCCTGGAGGTCGCTCTCGGTGTTGAGGTCGGGGTCGTGGCTCGCCACGTCCCACAGGCCCTCACACGCCAGCCGTACGATCTGGGAAGCCACGGGGTCGGGCTCGTCTGCCAGCCCCTCGCGGTGCCACCTGGCCATCGCGTCGCGCAGCGGCGCGAGCAGGAACAGGTTGCCCGAGGCGCCCGTCACGACCGCCCATCGTCGCAGCCGGCCCGAGCGGACGGCTGTCAGCGTGGCGCCCATGTACCGTTTGGTGTAGGTATCGCCCTGCTGTGCCGCCATCAGGTCGTCGAACTCCGCGATGAGCCGCTCGACCATGCCCTTGATCAGGGCTTCCTTGCTGTTGAAGTGGTAGAGGAGACCACCCTTGCTCACGCCGGCCCTGTCGGCTACGGCGGCGAGGGTGAGCGCGGCGGAGCCCTGGTCGCAGAGGAGGTCCTCTGCCGCATTCAGCAACTCGTCACGCTTCATGCCTCTACTATACCGTCCGGACGGTACAGTAGCAAACGAGATACTCTGATCGGGTGAGTCCGGCCTACCTCGATCACGCGGCGACCACTCCGATGCTTCCCGAGGCCATCGAAGCGATGACCCGGCAGCTCGGCCGCGTGGGAAACGCTTCGTCGCTCCACGCTGCGGGACGGCAGGTCCGGCGGGTGGTCGAAGAGTCCCGAGAGACGATCGCCGACGCCCTCGGCGCGCGCCCCAGTGAAGTCGTCTTCACCTCCGGCGGCACCGAAGCGGACAACCTCGCCATCAAGGGCCTCTACTGGGCGCGCGAGCCGCGCAGGCGCATCCTCGTCAGCTCGGTCGAGCACCACGCCTCACTCGACCCCGCCGCGTGGCTCGCCGACCGGCAGGGAGCCAAGGTCGACCTGCTCGAGGTCGACGCCGACGGCAGGGTCCACCCCGACACGCTGCGCGCCGCCATCGAACGCGACCCGTCGGACGTCGCCCTGGTCAGCGTCATGTGGGCCAACAACGAGGTCGGCACCGTCCAGCCGATCCCCGTGCTGTCCGCGATCGCGCGCGAGCACGGCATCCCCTTCCACACCGACGCCGTCCAGGCCGTCGGCATGCTGCCCGTCTCCTTCGCCAACTCCGGCGCCGAGGCGCTCACCCTCACAGGACACAAGGTGGGCGGCCCCATGGGCGTCGGCGCGCTGCTCCTGGCGCGCGGCATCACGCCCGTCTCCGTCCTCCACGGCGGCGGACAGGAACGCGACGTCCGCTCCGGCACCCTCGACGCCCCCGCCATCGCCGGCCTGGCCGCAGCCGTCTCCGCGGCGGTGAAGAGCCAGGAGGACCAGGCGCGCCGCCTCACCGCCCTGCGCGACGACCTCATTCAGCGGGTACGGCAGGCCGTGCCCGACGTCATCCTCAACGGCGATCCCGTCGACCGGCTCCCGGGAAACGCGCACTTCTCCTTCCCCGGATGCGAAGGCGACGCGCTGCTGATGCTGCTCGACGCCAAGGGCGTGGAGTGCTCGACGGGGTCGGCGTGCTCGGCAGGGGTGGCTCAGCCGTCCCACGTCCTGCTGGCGATGGGCGCGGACGTCGCGGCCGCCCGCGGCTCCCTCAGGTTCACTCTCGGACACACCTCGACCCAGCAGGACGTCGACCGGCTGATCGAGGTGCTCCCCGCTGCGGTCGAGCGCGCGCGCCGCGCGGGCCTCAGCTGATCGCACGGGCCTCGCGGGCGGACGTGGGAGCGCCGGTCAGGCCACGCCGTTGTGGGCGGTGAGATGCTCGCGCATGCGGATACGGCTCAGCCACGTGTCGAGCGCCCACGCGCCGGGGCCCATGACCGCGATCAGCAGGAACGACCACGAGTAGACGGCGGCCAGCTCGCCCTCGTTCTGCAGCGGCCACAGGGCCTTCGGCTGGTGGACGAGGAAGTAGGCGTACGCCATCTCGCCCGAGCAGATCAGCGCCGCGATGCGCGTGAACAGCCCGAGAAGGACCAGGCCGCCTCCGACGACCTCGATGACGCCCGCGTACCACTGCGGCCAGACGCCGACGGGAACCGCCTCGCCGCCGAGGGCGCCGAACAGCTTGGCCGCGCCGTGGCAGGCGAACATCAACCCGATGACGATGCGAAATATAGACAGGACATACGGTCTGACCGTATCCAGAACGTTCATGATGACTCTCCTCTTCTGGAGTGCTCTGCCCGCTCGGCGAGGCATGCTGGGCCGTCCGGAAGAGATTTGGGCGGTATTTGACTGATGCGCAAAGGCGCCGGCGAGTCAGGCCGTTGAGGGAGGCGTGACGCGCCCCCTTGCGCGGGTACGGCTCAGCCACGTGTCGAGCGCCCACGCTCCGGGACCCATCACCGCGATCATCAGGAAGGCCCAGGAGTAGGCGGCGGCCAGCTCGCCCTCGTTCTGCAGCGGCCACAGGGCCTTCGGCTGGTGGACGGTGAAGTACGCGAAGGCCATCTCGCCCGAGCAGATCAGCGCCGCGACGCGCGTGAAGAAGCCGATGATGACCAGGAAGCCGCCGACGAGCTCGATGATGCCCGCATACCAGCCAGGCCACTCGCCGGGGCGGACCGCGTCGACGCCGAGGACGCCGAAGAGCTTGGCCGCGCCGTCGGAGGCGAACAGCAGCCCCAGCACGATGCGGTACAGGGACAGGACGTACGGTTTGGCCGACTCGACGAGTTTCATAGCCGCTCTCCTCTCCTGCTGAGCTCTGCCCACCAGATGAGGCGCCTCAGGTGGTGCCAAGGAGATTTGGGATGGATTTAACTGATCCGCCACGTTTGGCGCTGGTTGACACCGATGATCTCCGGGGTGAAGGTTGCGGCACGCGCGTCTCCAGGGGCAGGTGGACCGTTGATCATGATGCGAACATCCCGATGGATCATGTCGGTGCTTCTCCTGCTGGGCCCGCTAGCCGTTCCTGCTCGCGCGTCGGCGGCGCCGCCGATCTCCTGGCGGCCCTGCCCGGCGGGCCAGGCGGAGAAGGCGGACTCGGCGGACTTGGCTGACCCGGTGGTCGAGTGTGGGTCGGTGCGCGTGCCGATGGACTGGGATCACCCCGGCGGCGCCATGATCGAGATCGCGGTGGCCAGGCGGAAGGCGACGGACCCGTCCCGCCGCATCGGCTCGCTGGTGTTCAACCTCGGGGGCCCGGGCATCGCGGGCGTGGAGGCGACCGTCGACGCCGCCGACGTGTTCTCGGCGGAGCTGCTGGAGCGGTTCGATCTCATCGGTTTCGACCCCCGGGGCGTCCCCGGCAGCCCGCCGGTGCTCTGCCCGGCGATCCCCAATCAGCCAGACAATCCGGCCACCGCCGAGGAATACCGCCAGATGCTGGCCAGGCTCAACGCCTACGACAAGGCGTGCCGCCGGCTGTCAGGGCCGATCTTCGACCACGCCGACACCATGAGCGTGGCCCGTGACGTCGAGGCCATCCGTGCCGCCCTCGGGGAGCGGACGATCTCCCTCTACATGCTGTCGTACGGCACGCTGCTCGGCCAGCTGTACGCCGAGCTCTTCCCCCGCCGGCTGCGTGCGCTGGTGCTGGAGGGGAACCTGGATCACAGCCTCCGCCGGCCGCAGGACTTCCTGACGACCAGGGTCCGCACGTCGGAACGGGCGTTCCACCTGTTCGCGGAGTGGTGCGGTGAGCCGTCGTCCGGCTGCGCCCTCAGCGGGCAGGACGTGGTGAAGGTGTTCGACGAGTTGAGGGCGAGGGCCGAGCGCGGGGAGCTTCGCGATCCGGACTTCCCGGACTTCGCGCTGACGCCGGAGTGGCTGGCGGGCAGAGCCGAGTTCGGCATGGCGGACCAGTCACTGTGGCCCGGATTGGGCGACTACCTGGCGGTCCTGAAAGGTCAGGCCGCACCACGCACCACCCGGGAAGGGGAGCCGCCGCGGACCAACCAGGACCCGTACAGCGCGATCTTCTGCGCGGACTTCCGCTGGCCGATCCGCGACTTCCGCGAGCTGGTACGGCTCCGCGACGCCGTACGGCACGCGGCCCCGCATCTGCGATGGACCTTCACCGGCTGGAGAGACGTCGTGGGTTGCCAAGGACGTGACATCACCACCCGCTACCCGCAGCGGCCCTACCGGTTCAGGGACGGCACGCCGCCGGCCCTGCTGGTGAACAGCCGCCACGACGTCGCCACTCCGCACGAGTTCGCGGTGACGGTGTCGCGGCGGATGCCGGGCAGCGTGCTGCTCACCTATGAGGGCGTCGGCCACCGGACCTATGACTTCAGCCCCTGCACCCGTGCCGCGATCGACGGCTACCTCCTGACCCTGGCACTGCCACGGCCCGGTGCGACCTGCCCAGGGGTGCCGGTGACAGGCCAGGCCGATCGTCGGACGACGGCGTCGCCTGGGGCGACGACCCGCCGTCAGGTCTGGCACCCCGCGCGGATGCCGGGTACCGACGCGATACGACCGCGCGGCGCGGGAGCCGAGGACGTGGATGCTCGCTGAGGACTTCGGGTACCGGGTGCTGCCGGG
This sequence comes from Nonomuraea sp. bgisy101, assembly GCF_057708945.1. NCBI lineage: Bacteria > Bacillati > Actinomycetota > Actinomycetes > Streptosporangiales > Streptosporangiaceae > Nonomuraea > Nonomuraea sp. bgisy101. The sequence goes on along the minus strand of NZ_JBYITD010000038.1, from coordinate 28,915 downwards.
CGCGGCGATCGACACGCCCGGCGTGGACGAGGTCCTGCGGGGCCGGGAGAGGGGCCTGCGCGTGGGCCTCGTCGTGCTCGCCGTCGAAGCCCTGGCGCTGGCGCTCGTGGCTGTGAGGGAAGGCCCTGGGTCGGCGGCGGCCGTCGCCCTCGCCGTGGTCCTTCTGGTGACCGCCGGCCCTGTCCTGCTGTGGCGCAGGGCGCGGCGGAAGGAGAGAGCGATCATGACCACGTACGGCTGGCAGGTGTGGCCCTGTGCCGTCGAGGTCGTCCGCGTGGTCGCCGCCGAAGGACGGCGTGAGCGGGGGCGGCGATGGGCACACCAGAGCCGGGTGGTGCTGCTGCGACCGGACGGGCAGGCCCAGTGCTCGTTCCCGCCTCCCGATGAGGGCGCGCGTCCGGGGGAGGGCGGGCGTCCGGGGGGCGGCGCGGGTCTGGGGAGCGGTGCCGGTTCGGGGAACGGCGGGCGTCCGCGGGAGGGCGGGCGTCCTGATGAGGGCGCGGGGGCGGGGCAGGAGGTCTGGTTCGCGGGCGACACCCGGTTCGGCGGGATGCTGGCCGCTCCTGGAGGGCTTCCCTTCCGCTACGTCACGCGGACCAGGCCAGGGCGGGCCAAGGCAAGCCCGGAGGAGGACCGGGCCGCGGCGACCACCGGGTTGATGCCCCGCTCCTGGCGTCCCGGCGGCCTCACGTAGCGAGGGACTTCCTGAGCGAGCGCAGGCACAGCCCCAGCGACTCGTGCTTGGACGCGCCGGAGTCGCGGATGTGCTGCCACGCGGTGTAGAGCACGGACCACACGAGCTGCTGCACCCAGTCCGCGGGCAGCTCGGCGTCGATGACGCCCTCGGCGTGCCCGCGCTCGATCAGTTCGAGCAGCGCCCGGTCCGAAGGAGTCTCGACCTCCCACTTCTCGCCCGCCATCAGGTGCGGTTCGGCGAAGACGAGCATGAGCCCGTCGCCGAGCTCGAAGTACTGCTGGCACAGCCGGTCGAGCGCCTGGAGCGCGGGGCCCTCGCCCGGCCGGGCCCGCTCGGTGGCCACCGCGATCTTCTCCAGGAGGTCGTCGCCGATGGCGGTGATCAGGTCGGACCGCTCGGGGAAGTAACGGTGGATCGTGGTGCGGCCTACTCCGGCCGCCGCGGCGACGTCGCTCAGCGACGCGCCGGGGTTCTTCGACAGCGTGGCGACCGCGGCGTCGAGGATCGCGCGCCTGGTCCGTGCGCGCATCCCTGTCTCAACAGTCGTCATGTGTTCCACATTAGCTCACCGTGCACCACTGTGGAACGAGCTTGACCGTTATGGAACAGCTGTGTTCCACTGGAGAGCATGAGTGTTCCCAAGTTCCCGCGACTCCGCGTTCTGTGGTCGTTCGCCAGGCCACACAAGGGCAGGCTGGCGATCGGGCTGCTGCTCGCGCTGGTCGGCTCGGGGCTGAGCCTGGCGACGCCCATGGTGACCAAGTGGGTGCTCGACTCGCTCGGCGCCTCCGCCTCGCTCGACGGCCCGGTCGCGGCACTGCTGGTGCTGCTGCTGATCGGGGCGGCCATCTGGTCGTGCCAGTGGATCCTGCTGGGCGCGCTCGGCGAGCGCGTCGTGCTGGACGCCCGCGAGGCGATGGTCCGCAGGCTCTTCAGGGCGAAGGTGTCCGAGGTGACCAGGCGCCCGACGGGCGAGTTCGTCACCAGGGTCACCTCCGACACCGTGCTGCTGCGCGAGGCCGCGTCCTCAAGCGTGATCGGGCTGATCAACGGCGTGATCATGCTCATCGGCACGCTTGTCCTGATGGGCGTGCTCGACCTCGTGCTGCTCGGCACCACGGTCGCCGCGGTGCTGGTGGTCGGCGTGCTGTTCGCCGTCCTCATGCCGGCCATCGCCAAGGCGCAGGAGCAGGCGCAGGAACACGTGGGCAGGCTCGGCGGCGTCCTGGAAAGCGCCCTGCGCGCGATCAGGACGATCAAGGTGAGCAGGGCGGAGGACCGCCAGGCCGACCGCATCATCGCCGACGCGCGCGCGTCCACCCGCCACAGCGTCCTCGCGGTGCGCAGGGAGGCCATCGCCTGGACCCTCGCGTGGGCGGGCATCCAGCTCGCGATCATCCTCATTCTCGGCATCGGCGCATGGCGGGTCGGAGCCGGCCTGCTGGAGGTGTCCAGCCTGATCGCGTTCCTGCTGTACGCGTTCGCGCTGATGGAGCCGGTCACCGAGCTGAGCCAGAACATCACCGCGCTCCAGTCGGGGATCGCCGCCGCCGAGCGCATCAGGGCGGTCGACGACCTCGAGCTGGAGAGCGACGTGCCGGTGACGCGGCAGGAGGGGGCCGCCGCGTCCGGCGGCCCGATCCTGGAGCTGCGCCAGGTCTCGGCCGCCTACGGGCCCGACGCCGAACCGGCCGTGCGCGGCGTCGACCTGGTGATCCCGCGCAGGGGCCACACGGCGATCGTCGGGCCGTCGGGCGCGGGCAAGACCACGCTGTTCTCGCTGCTGCTGCGCTTCCTCGAGCCGCAGCGGGGAGAGATCCTGCTGGACGGCGTGCCGTACACCGGGCTGACGCACGAGCAGGTGCGGGAACGGCTCGCCTACGTCGAGCAGGACACGCCGATCGTGCCGGGCACGATCCGCGACAACCTGTTCTTCTCCCACCCCGACGCCACGGAGGAGGAGTTGCGGCGGGTCCTCTCCGAGGTACGGCTGGCCGACATGGTGGACAGGCTCGGCGACGGGCTCGACACGGCGCTGTCCTCCACCTCGGTGTCGGGCGGCCAGCGGCAGCGGATCGCGCTGGCGAGGGCGCTGCTGCGCACCCCTGACGTGCTGCTCCTCGACGAGGCGACAGCCCAGCTCGACGGGCTGACCGAGGCGGCGGTCCAGGAGTGCATCAGGTCACGCGCGAAGGCCGGCGCGGTGGTCACGGTGGCCCACCGGCTCTCGACGGTGATCGACGCGGACCTGATCGTGGTGATGGAGGACGGCCGCGTACGCGCCCAGGGCACCCACGAGGAGCTCCTGGAGTCCGACGAGCTGTACCGGCGGCTCGTCGAGGCGCTGCGCATCGCCTCGCAAGGAGTGCCTGCCGCAGTGGCGTGACCTGCACGGGTGAAGAGAGCGAGAACCCGATCGCGGACTTCGGCGAACAAAGGGAGATCGTTTCCTTCACCCGTGAGGCAGGTCATGACATTAGGAAAGTCGCTCATCGCCGCGCTCCTGGCCGGGGCGGTCGGCATGACGCCCGCCCAGGAGCCGTCGCCCCCGACCGCGCAGGCACAGGCCGGCACGGCCAAGGCGAGCGGGGTCACCCTGATCACCGGTGACCGCGTCGTGGTCACCGGCCGCGGCCACCGTGTCGAGCCGGGACCCGGCAGGCGGGTGCGCTTCGCGAGCCAGGTGCGCGGAGGGCACCTGTACGTGATCCCGTCCGACGCCCATGCGCTGGTCGCCCAGGGGGTGCTGGACCGGCGGCTGTTCGACGTCACCCAGCTGCTGGCCTGGGGATACGGCGACGCCGACACCCCCGACATCCCCGTGATCTCGCAGGCGGCGGACGGCCAGGCTCTGGCCCCTCAGGGCGCACGACAGACCCGCCGGCTGTCCAGCCTCGGGATGAGCGCGTCGAGCGTGCCCAAGGCCGGCGCAGGGCAGGCGTGGAAGGACCTGACCGGCGGCGGGGCCCGCGCCCTGGCGGCGGGCACCACCAAGCTGTGGCTGGACGGCCGACGGTCCTACTCCCTGGACCAGAGCGTCAAGCAGATCGGCGCCCCCCAGGCGTGGCAGCAGGGCATGACCGGCAAGGACGTCACGGTCGCCGTGCTCGACTCCGGCTACGACCCCGACCATCCCGACCTGAAGGACGCGGTGGTCCAGGCGCGCAACTTCAGCACCGACCCCGACGTCCGCGACACTCTCGGCCACGGCACCCACGTCGCCTCGATCGTCGCGGGCAGGGGCGAGAAGTACCGCGGGGTGGCGCCGGAGGCGAAGCTGGCCGTCGGCAAGGTGGGCAACGCCTCGGGCCCGACAGACTCCGCCATCCTGGCGGGCATGGAATGGGCGGCGGTCGAGGTCAAGGCCAAGGTCGTCAACATGAGCTTCGGCGACGTGGACAGCCTGGAGCTCGACCCGCTGGAACAGGCGGTCAACACGCTGTCGGAGCGGACCGGCACCCTGTTCGTCGCCGCGGCGGGAAACGGCGGCCCCAACGGCAAGGTCGGCAGCCCCGGTAGCGCCGAGGCCGCGCTGACCGTGGGGGCGGTCGACAAGCAGGACCGGTTGGCCGACTTCTCCAGCGTGGGGCCGCGGACGAGCGACCACGCGATCAAGCCGGACGTCACCGCGCCGGGCGTGGGCATCGTGGCCGCCGCGGCCTCCGGCACGGCCGACGGCCCCTACGTGGCCTACAGCGGCACCTCGATGGCCTCGCCGCACGTCGCGGGAGCGGCCGCGATCCTGGCCCAGCGGCACCCCGAGTGGACGGGGGCGCAGCTGAAGGCCGCGCTCATCGGCAGCGCCAAGCCGTCGAACGATGCCACGCTCTACCAGCAGGGCGCCGGGCTGGTCGACCTGGTGCGCGCGCTCAAGCAGCAGGTCGTGGCCACGCCGGGCAACGTGTGGGCCGCCTTCCCGTGGAACGGCACGGGCGAGCGGGTGACGACCAGGACGATCACCTACGCCAACGCCGGTGACGCCCCGGTCGGCCTCGACCTCGCCGTCGACGGCGAGGTGCTGAAGCTGTCCGCCGACCGGGTCGAGGTGCCCGCGAAGGGCGAGGCCTCGGTCACCCTCACCATCGACGCGGGCGGCAAGGCGCCAGGCGACTACGCCGGGACGGTCACCGCCCGGTCGGGTGAGACCGTGATCCGCACGCTGGCCGGCGCCTACGTCGAGCCGGAGTCCTACGACGTCACCATCACGGCGACCGGCAGACAGGGGCAGCCGGTCGACCCCAGGGCCAGTACGGTCTACGACCCGACGAGCGGGACCATCCACGAGCCGGCCTTCCGGAACGGCGTCGCCAAGATCAGGCTGCCCGAGGGTGACTGGAACCTCCACACCGAGATCACCGAGAAGATCGACGGGAAGTGGGTGGACACGATCGCCGTCAAGCCGCTGAAGGTCGACGGCGGTGACCGGCAACTGGCGGTGGACGCTCGCGAGGGCAAGCCGGCCAAGGTCACACTCGACGACCCGACCGCCCAGCCTCAGCGCAGTTTCAGCTACGGCCTCGCCCATGGCAAGTGGAACTCCTGGGTGCTGGCGGGCGGCGACGTCAACAGCGAGTTCTTCGTCGTTCCCGTCCGTCTGCCAGGGCTGACCTACCATCTGGGGACCCTGTGGCATAGCAAGGACGCCTCTCCCAGCCCGTACGTCTACGACCTGGTCCACCACCACACCGACGGCATCCCCGAGGATCCCACCTACAACGCCAGGCAGCAGGACCTGGCGAAGGTCATCTCGACCTACAAGGCGTCAGGAGTGGCGGCCACGGGCATGCCGCTCGCCGGATTCCGCGCCATCGACATGCCGGGCATGAACCTGGGGAGGCTGGTCGGTGAGATCAGCCTGCCCGGCACGCTCACCCAGTACCGGACTCCGGGGCTGACCTACGATAGCGGGCTCGAGGTCGGCACGTCCGTCCTCATGGACGGCGGCAAGGTCATGAAGCGCGGTCAGACCAGCGAGGTGTGGAACACCGCGGTCAGTGGCCCTTCGTTCCTGCTGCCGGGCGGCAGCCGTACCGGGGACAGGCTCACGTTCTCCGCCGTCGGGTCGTTCGCCGACGGGGGCGCGGGGAGATCGGGCTCGGACAGCGCCGCCACCGGCACCGCCGCCCTCACCAGGGACGGGCGGGTGGTGGCCAAGGCCGACCTCGCGAACTGCGGGATCTACGAGCCGAAGGCGTGTGAGCTTCGCGCCGACCTCCCCGCCGAGTCCGCCGCCTACACGCTGACCGCGTCCATGCGCAGGCAGGTGCCCTACTCGGCGCTCTCCACGGGAGTGGAGTCCGTCTGGACGTTCACGTCCTCGAACACCGCCGAGGAGCGACCGCTCCCGCTGATGGCGATGCGTTACGCGCCCGCAGGGCTCGACGACTCCAACCGCGCCAAGCCGGGCTCGCTGACGCCGCTGCCGATGTGGACCGAGCGGAACCCGGGGTCCGCGAAGGCGGAGGTGAAGTCGGTCCGGCTGGAGATGTCCTCCGACGACGGCACGACCTGGCGCCGGATCCCGGTCGTCCGCACCGGCCAGGGGTGGACCGCCGTGGTTCCGAACCCGCGCACGCCGGGATTCGTCTCACTCCGCGCGGTGGTGACCGACGCCGCGGGCGCCGGTCTGACCCAGACGATCACCCGGGCGTACGCCGTGGGCTGATCCCCAGCCTCTGGTACGGCTGAGCGCGCAGCCGTACCAGAGCACCGCGTTCCCGCGCGAGCGCGCCCAGAGCACCGCCGGGTGCCTCGCGGGCGCCCGTGGCCCGCTAGGAGAGGAAGGGGGCGACGGAGGTCCAGCCGGGGTCGGTGACCACATCGACGAGCGGCTGGCCCTCCTCCCAGCTCACGATCAGCTCCTTGGCGTGGATGGCGGCCTCGCCGGTCGGGTCGGCGTAGACGTGGATCACCCTGGCGCCCTCCGCGCTCAGGTGCGCCGCCAGCACCCCGTCGGCGTGCAACCTGCTGAGCCTGGCGGCCAGCCGCTCCTCGAACTCCCGCAGCGACGCGAGCGACTCGCCCACCGGCAGGCCGTTCTCGTCGGCGCGCGCGTAGGGGAGGGTGATCTGGATGTGCTGGTCGTAGAGCGGGTAGTCGACGGGCCGCAGCGGATAGCGGGCCGTGGCGACGAGCGGCGCGCCGCCGGCGGTCTGTCCTTCGAGCAGCGCCCACTGCTCCTCGGCGAACTCGGAGGCCAGGTCGGCGATCACCGCGGGCAGGTGCACCGCCTCGACGGAGTCGATCGGCTGGAACGTCGCGGCGGTGATCTCGCCGACCCATCTGGCCACGTCGTCCTCGCCGAGCAGCCAGTCGAGGGCCAGCAGCGTGGCCTCCATGCGGGTCTCCTCGTCCAGCATGACGAAGACGGGGTGGAAGGCCGCGATGTCCATGCGCGGGTTCCCTCTCGGGACGCGCAGGCCGAGCAGCAGCTTGTCGAGCGCGAACTCGTAGCCGCCGACGTCGAGCGTCAGCTCCATCGCCTCGGGGTTGGCCTGGCGCGAAGGGTGGTACTCCCACAGCGCGTCGCTCTCCGGCGCGCCCTTCACCCACCTGTGAGCCAGCGAGCGCAGCTCCGGGTCGCCCGCGGACGTCACCACCAGCGCCTGCTGGGCCTGCCTGCCCGGGGCGACCTCCCAGACCAGGCCGGGATGGATCGCGGTGACGGCGGGCGCGATCAGCTCTGACAGCCGCTCTGCCTCACCCGCCTCGACCAGCGCGTCGATCTGGGGCCTGGTCTGCTGCCACCACTCCCAGAACTCCGCCAGCCCGTCGCCGGTCGCGCCGGCCTCTTCTTCGTCGTCCTTGCGCCCGAACAGTCGCATAACCCAGCATTCTCGCACCCCACAGGCGCGCATCTCTCCGATCCCGTCCGGTACGGCGAGCCGGTCCCGCGCCTCCACGCTCGACCGGCGCCACCGCCGAAGGGCCGCCCGCGGGGCCGGGAAGCCACCGGCGGACGGTAGTCTCGAATCGTCATGGGACTGCGTGTGCTTGCCGCCATGTCGGGCGGCGTCGATTCCGCCGTGGCCGCCGCTCGGATCGCCGAGGCCGGTCACGATGTCACCGGTGTGCATCTGGCGCTCTCGGCCAATCCGCAATCCCACCGCACGGGCGCCAGGGGTTGCTGCACGGTCGAGGACTCCAGGGACGCCCGCCGCGCCGCCGACGTGATCGGCATCCCGTTCTACATCTGGGACATGGCCGAGCGCTTCCAGCGCGACGTGGTCGAGGACTTCGTGGCCGAGTACGCCGCGGGCCGTACCCCGAACCCGTGCCTGCGCTGCAACGAGAAGATCAAGTTCGAGGCGGTGCTCGACAGGGCGCTGGCGCTGGGCTTCGACGCGGTGGCGACCGGCCACCACGCCAAGCTCGAGGACGGCGTGCTGTCCAGGAGCGTCGACCAGGGCAAGGACCAGTCCTACGTGCTCGGCGTGCTCACCAGGGAGCAGCTCAAGCACGCGATCTTCCCTCTGGGCCACTCCACCAAGGCCGAGGTGCGCGTGGAGGCGGCCAGGCGCGGCCTGACCGTCGCCGACAAGCCCGACAGCCACGACATCTGCTTCATCGCCGACGGCGACACGCGCGGCTTCCTCGCCAAGCGGCTCGGCCAGGAGCCGGGCAGCATCGTCGACCAGGAGGGGGCGGTCGTCGGCTCGCACGAGGGCGCCTACGCGTTCACGGTCGGCCAGCGCAAGGGCCTCCACATCGACCGTCCCACCGCCGACGGCAGGCCGCGCTACGTGCTGTCGATCGAGCCGGTGTCCAACACGGTGACCGTCGGGCCGAGGGAGGCGCTGCAGGTCTCCGAGATCGTCTGCACCAGGCCGGTGTGGAACGGGCCCGACCGCTTCGACGACCTGTCGGTGCAGCTGCGGGCGCACGGCGAGGTGTACGGCTGCCACTTCGAGGAGCGGGACGGCCAGGTCGTCATCAGCCTCGACAGGCCCGCGACCGGGGTGGCGGCGGGGCAGGCGGCCGTGCTCTACTCGGGCGACACGGTCATCGGCTCCGCCACCATCTCCACCGCCTCCTGACGAACCGGCGGGGCCCGGGCGGTCCCGCCGAGGTCAGCGGGTCAGGACAGCGTCACGGAGTCACCGACCGCCAGGCGGCGGATGTCCGCCCCCTGCTTGTCGGCCTCCATCTTCAGCCAGTTGTCCACCAGTCCCAGCCCGGCCTCGCTGTACAGGGCGTCGTGGGTCGAGTACGCCCGGGCGGGCTTCACCGTGCGCAGGTACTCGATGACCTCCGACAGCTTCAACCACGGCGCCCCCGTGGGCACGAGCAGCGTCCCGACCTCGGCCGGCGGCACCGTGAACGCGTCGCCCGGGTAGAACAGCTCCTCGTCCACCAGGAACCCGACGTTGTCCACGATCGGCACGTCGGGGTGGTTGGCCGCGTGCCACTCGCCGAACACCTTCACCGAGAACCCCGCGTCCTCGAACGCGTCGCCGTGCCGTACGGTCTGGACGCGCAGCCCCTCGGCCGCGCCCGACGCGACCCCCTCACACGTCCACACCGTGACCTCGGGCGACAGGGTGAGCAGCTTGTCCCGGTCGGCGTGGTCGAAGTGGTTGTGGGTGATCAGCACGGCGTCGGCCCCGTCGAGGGCGGCGGCATCGCTGAACGTGCCGGGGTCGATGACGAGGACCTTGCCGTCCTTCTCGATCCTGACGCACGCGTGACCGTATTTGGTGAGCTTCATCCTCCCCACGATAGGTCAGGGCTCCTGTCCCGTGACGGCGGGACATCCCGCGCCTAGGATCACGCCAGGGCCACGGCGTGCCTGGTGCGGCTGCTGCGCACCGGCGACGAGCTGCGCGTGGTCGTCTCCGACGACGGGATCGGACTGCCGGCGTCCCCGCCCGCGGGCGTCGGGCTGACCTCGATGAGGGAACGCGCGGCCGAGACGGGCGGTGCCTGTACGGCAGGCAGACGGGAGGGCGGCGGTACGGAGGTGACGGCCCGGCTGCCGCTCTAGGCTGGGCCCATGTCTTTTGGCGCAAGCGGTATCGGATCGCACCCCGGTGAGGACCATCTCGAGGCCCTCAGGACGGTGTTCGGGGAGCTGCCCGGCCTGCCGTACCTGCCCGAACTGCCGGGAAGGGGCGTCGGCGCCGACATGGTCGGCCGCACGGCCTCGCTGCTCGTCGACCTGCCGGTGGAGGTCCAGCCCTCGGGCTGGCGGCTCGCCTCCCGCCCGGGCCGCGACCACCGCAGGGCCGTCGACCACCTGGCACGCGACCTCGACGGGCTCGAGGAGGTCGCGGAGGGCTACGCGGGCCCGCTGAAGCTGCAGGTGTGCGGGCCGTGGACGCTCGCCGCGGCGATCGAGCTGCGCCACGGCGACAAGATGCTGTCCGACCCCGGCGCCGTCAGGGACCTCACGGACTCGCTGGCGCAGGGGGTGGCCGACCACGTCGCGAGCGTGCGCAGGCGGGTGCCCGGCGTCATCGAGATCGTCCTGCAGCTCGACGAGCCGGGACTGCCGGGGGTGCTGGCGGGCACCGTCCCGACGGCCTCGGGGTTCGGGCGGCTGGCCGCGGTGGAGGAGTGGCGGGTGGAGCAGTCGCTGCGGCTGTTCCCTGGGGCGGTCGTGCACTGCTGCGCGCCGAGGGTGCCGATCGCGCTGCTGCGCAGGGCGGGCGTGCGGGCCGTCTCGCTGGACGCGTCGCTGCTGTCCCGGCGCGACGAGGACCCGATCGGCGAGGCCGTGGAGGCGGGCGTCGACTTCTTCCTCGGCGTGGTGCCTGGCGTCGACACCAGGCTGCCCGACCTCAAGGTGATCGCCAAGCCCGCCGTGGAGCTGTGGGAGCGGCTCGGCTTCGCCGCCGAGGAGCTCCAGAACAGGGTGGTCCTCACACCCGCCTGCGGCCTGGCGGGGGCGTCACCGGCGTACGCCCGCCTGGCCTTGTCGAAGTTGAGAGAGACGGCAAGAGCCCTGCAAGCGGGGTGAGCTATCCATGAGGGCATGATGCTCCCCGCCATCGCGCTGGTCGCCGTGCTCGCCGCGCCCCCACAGGTGTGGCACTGGGGTCCCGTCTCCGCCACGAACGCGGCGGGCAGGGCCCATGGCCTGGTCACCCTCGACGGGTCCGTCTTCACCGTCTCGGGCAGGCTCACCGACACGGGCAAGGGCTGCTCGTGGCTCGCGTTCAGGTGGACGACCGACGTCGGCGCGCACAGGTCCAAGACCATCAAGAACTGCTCGAACAGGGCGTTGAAGTTCGCCTTCAAGCCGGGGACGATGCTCTCGATGGAGGGCAGGGTCTGCCGCGGGACCTCCACCAAGCCCACCGGCAGGTGCTCCGGCTGGGACGGGGTGTGGGCGCAGGGGGGCTGACGCGTGACGGCCGGTGACTTCGAGGGCGCGAGCGCGCTGCTCCTGGGCACCGGCACGCACGCCCCCGGGTCGGACCTGCCCGATCTGCCCGCGGTGGCGCGCACGCTCGACGACCTGCGCGAGGCGCTCCTGACGAGGTGCGGGCTCGCCTCGGCGCGGGTCGTCCTCGATCCCGCCTCGCCGCGCGAGATGGGCGACGCGATCGCCTCCGCCGCGTCCGCCGAAGGGCCGCTGATCGTCTACTACGCCGGGCACGGCCTGGTCAGCAGGCGCGGCGCGCTCCACCTGGCGGCGGCGGAGACCGTCTCGCGCCCCCTCGGCCTCGAGCACACGGCGCTGCCGTACGACCTGCTACGCCGCTACCTGCTCGACAACGTGGAGGGGCCGCTCGTCGTCGTCCTCGACTGCTGCTTCTCCGGGCGGGCCATCGACGGCATGTCGGACCCGTGGGACGTGGCGGAGATCTCCGGCGCCTACGTGCTGACCTCGGCGGGACGCAGCGAGCCCTCCTTCGCCCCCGAGGGGCTGCGCCACACCGCCTTCAGCGGCGCGCTGCTGCGGCTGCTGTCCGCGCCACCGCCCGTGCTGACCCTCGCCGGCCTGCACCGCCACCTCAGCAGGGACCTCCCCGCCGCGGGCTTTCCCAGGCCGCGCGTCCGCACCACGGGGAGAGCCGGCGAACTGGTGCTGCTCCGCGCACCCTCGGCCGGGCACCCTCCGGTACGGCAGGCGCCCGCGGCGTCCTTCGACGGCTCGCCCTACAAGGGGCTGGAGGCGTTCGGGACGGCGGACGCGGCGCTGTTCTTCGGCAGGGAACGCCTGGTGGAGACGCTGGTCAGGCGGCTGGACGACCCGGAGCCGCTGATCGTCACAGGGGCGTCGGGCTCGGGGAAGTCCTCGCTGTTGAGGGCGGGGCTCGTGCCCGCGCTGAAGCAGCGCGCGGCGGGCACCTCGATAGCGGTGATCACGCCGTCGGAGCCCGTTCCCCCGGACGTGGACGTGCTGGTGGTGGACCAGTTCGAGGAGGCGTTCATCGCGGGGACCCTCCCCGGGTTCACGGGGCGGGTCGTGCTGGGCGTGCGCGCCGACTTCCTCGGCAGGTGCGCCGCCGTACCCGAGCTGAGGGCCGGTCTGGAGCGCGGGCCCGTCGTCGTGGGTCCGATGAGCGCCGACGAGCTCCGCGCGGCCGTCGAGCGGCCCGCGCTGGCTGCCGGGCTCACCCTCGAACCCGGCCTGGTCGAGCTGCTGCTGCGCGACCTCGGCACGGAGCCGGGACGGCTCCCGCTGCTGTCCCACGCCCTGCTGGTCACCTGGCAGCGGCGGCGCGGCGGCACGCTGACGGTGGCCGGCTACCAGGCCGCGGGCGGCATCGGCGGCGCGCTGGCCGCCACGGCGGACGACGTCCTCGCCTCGCTGCCCTCACCGGAGGCGGCCCGTGCGGTCTTCCTGCGCCTGGTCCACGTGGGCGAGGGCACCGACGACACCCGGCGACGGGCGGACCTGGACCGGCTGCTGGCCGAGGTGCCCGACGCGCTGGCGGCCTGCGAAGTGATCGACGCCTTCGCCGCCGACACCGCCAGGCTCATCACCATCGACGGCGTCGCCGTCGCCATCACGCACGAGGCGCTCCTGACGGCCTGGCCCGCGCTGCGCGGCTGGCTCGACTCCGACAGGACCGGCCTGCTCGTCGAGCAGCGCGTGCTGGAGTCCGCGGCGGCATGGGCCGGCGACGACGCGGGCCTGTACCGGGGGGCCAGGCTGTCGCTCGCCCGCGAGTGGGCCGAGGGCAGGCCGGTGGGCCCGGCCGCCCGCGCCTTCCTCGACGCCTCGCTCGCCTTGGAGGAGCGCGAGATCCTCGCCGCCCGCCGCCGCGCCAGGCGCAGGGTGCTGCTGTCGGCCGTGCTGGGCGTCCTGCTGGTCCTGTCGGTGGCCGCCGGCGGCATCGCCCTCCACCTGTACGGCAGCGCCGAAGCCGCGCGCAGGAGCGCGACCGCCCGCGCCCTCGTCCTGCAGGCCAACGCCCAGATCCAGGCCGATCCGCCGGCCGCGCTCCGCCTGGCCCTCGCCGCGCTCGCCGTCGAGCCTGGCGAGCGCCACGAGGCCGCGCTGGTCGGCCTGCTCGCCGGCACCTCCTACGGGGCCAGGCTGAAGGGCGCGGACCAGGACCTGCTGGGCCTCGCCTACAGCCCTGCGGGCCGGACGGTGGCGACCGTGGGCCTGGAGGGGACGGCCGAGGTGTGGGACACCTCCCGGCCTCACGCCCCCGTACGCCTCGCGGCGCTGCGCGGCCACGCCGGCAACGTGCGAGCGGCGGCGTTCAGCCCCGACGGCCGCACGCTGGTCACCGGCGGGGACGACGGCATCGTGATCGTCTGGCGGGTGTCCGACTGGGCGCGGACGGACACGCTCGAACCGGGCCGCGGGAGGGTCTACGCGCTGGCGTTCAGCCCGGACGGCGGGCGGCTCGCGCTGGGAGCGGCCGAGGGCGCGCTCGTGTGGCCGGTCGGCGGCGACCGGGCCGAGGCCGTCCTGGAGACGAGAAAGGACGACCCCGTCAGGTCCGTGGCCTTCACGAGGGACGGCAGGCGCGTCGTCACCTCCACCAGGTTCACCGACTGCACGCTGTGGACGCCCGCCGACGGGAGCGCCGTGCGCTTCTCGTCCCCGGCGCCCGTCGAAGGGGAACAGGCGCAGGTCACCTGGGCGATCGCGGTCAGCCCCGACGGCAGGTCGATCGCCACGAGCGGGCAGCGCTCGCGCGCCTACCTGTGGAACATCGAGGGGGCCAGCCCGAGGCTGGTGGCCGATCTGGCGGGACACGCCTCCGCGGTGAACGCCGTGGCCTTCAACGGCGACGGCAGGCTCCTGGCCACGGCGGGCGGTGACGGGCGCACGATCGTCTGGGAGGTGAGCGAGGGCGCGCCGGTCCAACGGGCCGTGGTCGGCGGGCGCACCGGCGGGATCACGGCCGCGGCCTTCGACCCTGTCACCTCCGACCTGGTGACCACCGACAGCGACGGCATGACGGTCCTGTGGGAGACCGCCAGGTTGCGGCCGCCCGCCGTACTGGCGCGGCTGCCGCAGCCGGACGTCGGGCGAGGGGCGCTCGCCGGCGACGGCGGACGGCTGGTGACGGTGACGGCCGAGCACGCGGTCACGCTGTGGGAGCTGGGCTCCGGCCTCACGAGAGCCGCGGCCCTCGCCGAGGACGCGGGAGAGGTGTCGGCGCTGGCCGTGGACGGCACCGCCGTGCTGGTCGGCAGGGAGGACGGCAGCGCCGTCATGTGGAAGGCCGGCGCCACCCCGCCGGACACCCCGCCGGCCGGTCGGCCGGTTACCCGGCCGCCCGGGGCCAGGGTCACGGCGGCCGCGACCACGGGCGGCATGGCCATGGTCGGCGCGGAGGACGGCAGCGCGACGCTGTGGCCCGGCCCGACCTCCGATCCAGTACCACTGCCGCGGGGCGCGGGCCCTGCAGGCTCGGTGGACGCCGTCGCGCTCAGCGGGGACGGGCGGCTGGCCGCCACCGGCGACGCCCATGGCCTGGTCAGGCTGTGGACACTCGAGGAGCCTGGAAGGCCGGTGCTCGCGGGGTCGTTCGCCGCCGACCCCTCCGGGATCGTCTCGGCCGCCCTGTCATCCGACGGGCGCAGGCTGCTCACCGGTGGCAGCGCGAAGCTCGCCACGCTGTGGGACGTCTCCGATCCCGTGCGGCCCGTCCGTCTGGCCGGCCTGGCCAACGACGGCGCTGTGGTCTCGTCCGTCGGCTTCGCCCTCGGCTCGGCCGTGGCGTACACGGGTGCGGGCGGCGGGCCCGTCAGCCTGTGGCGCCTGGAGTCGTCCGGCCAGGCGCGCAGGTACGCCACGCTGCCGGCGGCCGACGCGGTCACGCTGAGCGCCGACGGCAGGCGGATGTTCGCCGTCGGCGCCGAGACAGGAGCCGTCGTGTGGGACCTCGCGTCCTACGCCGCCGTGCTGCGCGACCCCGTGGCGGCCGCGTGCGGGATCTCGCACGGCGGTTTCGACGAAGGGGAGTGGACGCGCCTGACCGGCGGGCTTCCCTACCAACGATCGTGTCCTTAGGAGATGACCATGAGAAAGCCACTCTTAGCCACCGCTCTGCTGACCGGCCTCGTCCTCACGGCCGCCCCTGCCCACGCCTCCTCGGTCACCACGGTCCACGGGCCGTCGGGCAACTGGGCCAGCGTCAACGCCTCGATCGGCTCGGGCAGGCTGACCGTCAGGCTGCCCCAGGTCAGCGACGCCCACGACGAGAAGTGCACGTGGGTGATCCTGCTGGTCCGCCTCCAGGAGGACTCGGCCAGGCGGGTCGTCACCCGGTGGCAGGCAGCCACCAACCGCAACTGCTCGAACAGGACCAGGGCGCTGCCCACCTTCACCAGGAACGGCGTCGAGCGCGCGTGGGCGCAGCTGTGTGTGAGGCCGGCGACCTCGCCGCCCGCCGGGGCGTGCTCCACCTCGTGGACCCGGCTGGTCTGAGTGATGAACGGCATGGCCGGGCGGGAGCCAACTGTCGGTGCTCCGAGATAGCGTTCTCTCAGGTTTGACGGAGGGAGTGTGCCGATGAGCGCCGAGGTCGAGGGCGTGCCCGTGGACGCGCTGAAGCGCCACGCCGAGCTGAGCGAGCTGGTCGAGGAGGCGCGCTGGCGCTATTACGTCCTCGACCAGCCCACGGTGAGCGACGCGGAGTTCGACGCGTGGTTCAACGAGCTCCTCGCGCTCGAGCAGGCGCACCCCACGCTCCAGACGCCTGACTCGCCGACGCAGAAGGTCGGGGCGCCCGTCTCCGGCGACTTCGCCAAGGTGCAGCACCTGCAGAAGATGGAGAGCCTCGACAACGCCTTCAACGACGCCGACATCGCGGCCTGGCAGGTCAGGGCGGAGCGGCTGGCCGAGGGCGACCCAGGGCCCTACCTGTGCGAGCTGAAGATCGACGGGCTGGCGATCGCGCTCGTCTACAGGGACGGCAAGCTGGAACGCGGCGCCACCAGAGGCGACGGGCGCACGGGTGACGACGTGACGGCCAACGTCCGCACGATCAAGGGCATCCCCCACAGGCTCGAAGGCGACGACCTCCCCTCGCTGGTCGAGGTCCGAGGCGAGGTCTACATCCCGGTCGAGGAGTTCAAGAAGCTCAACGAGCAACTGGTCGAGCAGGCCAAGCCGCCGTTCGCCAACCCGCGCAACGCCGCGGCGGGCACCCTGCGGCAGAAGGATCCCCGCATCACCGCGCAGCGGCCGCTGCGGATGCTCGTCCACGGCGTGGGCGTCTGGGAGGGCGCGGCCGAGGCGCAGGCCCAGTCGCAGGTCTACGACCGGTTGCGCGAGTTCGGCCTGCCGGTGAGCGATCTCTACCGGGTGGTGCCCGACGTGACGGGCATCAACGACTTCATCGAGCACTACCGCGAGCACCGCCACGACCCCGCCTACGAGATCGACGGCGTGGTGGTGAAGGTCGACAAGATCAGGACACAGCGGGAGCTCGGCTCCACGTCGCGGGCGCCGCGCTGGGCGATCGCCTACAAGTACCCGCCGGAGGAGGTCAACACCAAGCTCCGCGACATCGAGGTGGGCGTGGGGCGCACGGGGCGCGTCACGCCGTACGCGGTGATGGAGCCCGTGGTCGTGGCCGGGTCCACGGTCGAGCGGGCCACCCTCCACAACGCCGCGATCGTGGTCAAGAAGGGCGTGCTCATCGGCGACACGGTCGTGCTGCGCAAGGCGGGCGACGTCATCCCCGAGATCGTCGGGCCTGTGACGCCGCTGCGCGACGGCTCCGAGCGGGCGTTCGTCATGCCGACCCACTGCCCCGAGTGCGGCACCGAGCTGGCTTACGAGAAGGAGGGCGACGCCGACCTGCGCTGCCCCAACGCCCGCTCCTGCCCCGCGCAGATCCGCGAGCGTCTCTACTTCGCGGCAGGGCGGTACGCGCTCGACATCGATGGTCTCGGCTACGTCGCCGCCACCGCGCTCAGCCAGCCCGTCCCCGAGCAGGAACCGGTGCTGCGCACCGAGGCCGACCTGTTCGACCTCACGCTGGAGCAGCTCATCCCTGTCCGGTCCGTGGTGCGCGACCAGGAGACGGGGCTGCCCAAGATCGACCCGAAGACCGGCGAGCCCAAGGTCGTCTCGTTCTTCTCCAACGTCAACGGTGAGGCCAGCCAGAACGCGCTGAAGCTCATCGACGAGTTGGAGAGGGCCAAGCAGGTGCCGCTGTGGCGGGTGCTGGTCGCGCTGTCGATCCGCCACATCGGGCCGCCCACCGCCCGCAAGCTCGCCGAGGCGATGCGCTCCATCGACGCGATCATGAATGCTTCGGAGGAGGAGCTGGCCGCGGTCGAGGACATCGGCCCCCGCGTGGCCGCCACCATCCGCGAGTGGTTCGAGATCGACTGGCACCGCGAGATCGTCGAGCGGTGGAAGGCGGCGGGCGTCCGCATGGAGGACGAGCCGGCTCCTGAGAAGGGCCCGCAGATCCTCGAAGGCCTCACCTTCGTGGTCACCGGCACCCTTGAGGGCTTCACCCGCGATTCCGCCGCCGAGGCCATCACCAGCAGGGGCGGCAAGGTGTCCGGATCGGTGTCGAAGAAGACCGCCTTCGTGGTGGTGGGGGAGAACGCCGGGTCGAAGTATGACAAGGCGGTCAGCCTCGGGGTGCCCATCCTCGACGAGGCCGGTTTCCGCGTCCTGCTGGAGCAGGGTGCCGAAGCCGCTGCGGAGGCGGCGGTGAAACCGGAAGAATAGCCCTCTCCACCGGAAAGGGGGCACATATGTCGGATCTCGGCGGTGAGCGGCTCGCGGAGCTGCGCCGGACCTTCGACGCGATCGATGCCAGCGGCGACGGTTTCATCAGCCAGGCGGAGTTCCTTCGCCACTTCCCCGGCCTGCCCGGCGAGGCGCTCGCCTCGCTGGAGCAGAACGCCGACGCGGACGGCGACGGCAGCATCTCCTTCGAGGAGTTCGTCCGGCTCATGGGGTGAGCCGCGGCGGGTGGGGATGGGGCGGCTGTGAGGGCGGCCGCCCCTTGATGTCAAGGGGGCGTCCCAGGGGATGGGGCGGTGGTGACCAGGGGGCACCTCTGTCGTACAAAAACGGAAATAAGGCGCTACTTGCTCCTAAATATGGACAATTGGCGTGACGGAACGTAGGCGGGTGGTTTCGGGAAGTGGGGTGGAGGTCGTACCCTCCCATAGTGACCTCTTGGGGGTTCTGTTACCGATGACCGACCCAAATGACACGCGCGACACGGGACCACGCGTAGGAAGCCCGCTGTGGGCCTTCCTTGCCGGCGTCTCCGTGATCGGCTTCACCGCCCTGCTCGTGGCCGAGCTGCGGCTCGACCCTGCCGACCTGGTCCAGCTGGCGAGGACGCCGCTGTTCTGGGTTCTGGCCGTGCTGGTGGTGCTGGGCGAGCTGCGCCCCGTGATGGTGTCCTCGGCGACCGCCGTGGGCGGCACCTACCCGGCGACCATGTTCACCTTCGCCGTGTTACTGCACTTCGGACTGCCGGTGGCCGTGCTCATGCAGGTGGTCGGCATCACGGTCAACGGGATCGTCACCCGTAAGGCCTGGCACAGGGTGATGTTCAACATCGCCCAGGCGACGCTGGCGTTCACCGCGGGCGCCGTGGTGCTGGGGATGTTCGGGATCGTGCCGAGCCCCTCGGCCCCCTGGGTGCCCGTCGGCTTCGCGCTGGTCCCGATCGCGCTGTCAGGGGTCGCCTACTTCACCGCGCGTGCGCTGCTCGTGTGCGGGGCGGTCGCGTTGCACGAGCGCCGCTCGCTCAGCAGGGTCCTGCGCGCGACGGTCGGCCCCCAGGCGCTGGTCTACACCGGGCTGCTCGGGCTCGCACCGCTGGTCGTCGTCGTCATGCAGGACTCGCCGGGGCTGGTGCCGCTGTTCGTGGCGCCGCTGGCGGCCGTCTACTTCACCGCCACCCTGTCCATGCGCCGCGACCACCAGGCCATGCACGACGAGCTGACCGGGCTGCCGAACCGCAAGATGCTGATCGTCTCGACGGAGGAGGCGCTCGCTGAGTGCCGCCAGGACGAGCGGGTGGGCCTGTTCCTGATCGACCTCGACAGGTTCAAGGAAGTCAACGACACCATGGGACACCCGGTCGGCGACCGGCTCCTCCAGATGGTGGCCCACCGGCTGACCCATTCCGTACGGCCCGGCGACGTCGTCGCGCGCCTCGGTGGCGACGAGTTCGCGGTGCTGCTGCCGTCCATAAGGGACACCCACGCGGCCAGGGAGGTCGCCGCCAGGCTCAGGGCCGCGCTGACCGAGCCCGTGCGCCTGGAGGGCATGACGTTCGACATGGACGGCTCGGTCGGCATCGCCCTCTTCCCCGACCACGCGCCTGACTTCGAGCTGCTGCTGCAGCGGGCCGACGTGGCGATGTACCTGGCCAAGGAGGGCCGCACAGGCGTCGAGCTCTACCAGCCCGACAAGGACCGCAACTCGCCCGAACGTCTCGGTCTGCTCGGCGACCTGCGCCGCGCGGTCGACAACCGGGAGCTGCGCCTGCACTACCAGCCCAAGGTCGACCTGACCACGGGCGAGGTGCGCGGCATGGAGGCGCTGCTGCGCTGGCGGCACCCCGTAAGAGGGCCGATCTCGCCGGCCGACTTCATCCCGCTGGCCGAGCAGTCCTACCTGATGCGGCAGATCACCGAATACGTCATCGACGCGGTCATGGAGCAGGCGGCCCGGTGGTGGCACACCGGGCTGCATGTCCAGATCTCGGTGAACGTCTCCGCCCGCGACCTGCTCGACTCCGCGCTGCCCGACCAGCTGGAGGCGGGGCTGTCCCGCTTCAGGCTGCCGCCGGAGGCCATTCAGCTCGAGGTCACCGAGCGGATCCTGATGGGCGATCAGGCCTACACCCACGAGACGATCAAGGCGCTGGCGGCGCTCGGGGTTCCGCTGGCCCTGGACGACTTCGGCACCGGCTACTCGTCGCTGATCAGGCTGCAGCGGCTGGCCGCGTCCGAGGTGAAGATCGACGCGTCGTTCGTGCAGCGGCTCTCGTGCTCGGAGGACGACGAGCGGATCGTCCGCTCGATCGTGGACCTGGTGCGGTCGCTGGGGCTGCGGTCGGTGGCCGAAGGGGTGGAGTCGGACGACATCGCGCTCCGGCTGGCCGACATGGGATGCGACATGGGCCAGGGCTGGCTGTTCGGCCGTGCCATGGCGCCGGCCGACGCGACGGTGTGGCTGAGGGAACGGGTCGGGGTCCGGGAGATCGACTACGTGGAGATCACCCAAACCGTCTGACCCGCGCCCGCCACTGGGGCGGCTCTCCCGCATCCCACGGTGAGGGCCGCCACCCTCGGACCCGCCGTCCCGACTCACCGTCGCCCTCGATGGCGCGCACCACCTTCGTGCGATCCGCCACCTGGGACGCGTACACCACCTTTGTACGATCGTCACCCCGGGACACGTGCTCCACCTTCGTGCGATCGTCACCCCAGGAACATGCTCCACCTGTGTGTCACCTGCCCCGGCGGTTGGCCCCCCGGGTCACCGTCCATCTCGGGTGGTCGTCGGCGTCCTCGGGTCGCCGCCACCCGGGGGTGTGCGCCACCGCCGGTCGACACGGCGCTCAGGTCGACACGGTCGATACGGCGCTCGGGTTGACGCGGCGCGTGGGTCGGCGCGGCGCTCGGGTCGACGTGGTCCTCGGGGGTCCAGGAGGTGCTCGGCTTGGCCGGGTCTCATCGTTCCGGTCGAGGGCCCGGGGTGCACCCCAGAACGGATGGTGGCCGTCTCGCGGCCGGCGTCCGCCGCAGGGTGTCGAGGGCGGCGGCAGCAGAGAAACGCACGGTGATCGTGTTACGGGCGTGATAATGGGTCGGCCACCCTGCGTCAAGAGCCCTAGGATGACACTGTCCAAACTCCATCCACGAAACGGGTTCAACGACTCATGTCCGCCATAACCCGCGACGAGGTCGCGCACCTGGCCCGGTTGTCCCGGCTGGCGATCTCCGACGACGAGCTCGACCACTACGCCACCCAGCTCGATGACATCATCGCCGCGGTCGCGAAGGTGGCCGAGGTCGCCGCTGAAGACGTCCCGCCTTCGTCGCACGCGCTCCCGCTGACCAATGTCTTCCGTGCCGACGAGGTGCGACCGTCCCTCACTCCCGAGCAGGCGCTTTCGGGTGCTCCGGCCGTCGAGGACGACCGCTTCCGGGTTCCGCGCATTCTCGGGGAGGAAGCATGAGTCTGATCCACAAGTCCGCCGCCGAGCTGGGCGCGCTGATCGCCACGGGCGAGGCCAGCGCCGTCGAGGTCGCCGAGGCGCACCTCGACCGCATCGAGCAGGTCGAGCCGAAGGTCCAGGCCTTCCTCCACGTCGACCGCGAGGTCACGCTGGAGCAGGCCCGTACGGTCGACGCCAGGCTGGCGGCAGGGGAGAAGCTCGGCCCGCTCGCCGGCGTGCCGATCGCGCACAAGGACATCTTCACCACCAAGGACATGCCGACCACGGCCGCCTCCAAGATCCTCGAGGGGTGGCGCCCGCCGTACGACGCGACCGTGACCGCGCGGCTGCGCCAGGCGGGCCTGGTCATCCTCGGCAAGACCAACCTCGACGAGTTCGCGATGGGCTCCTCCACCGAGAACTCCGCCTACCACGTCACCCGCAACCCCTGGGACCTCTCCAAGATCCCCGGTGGTTCGTCGGGCGGGTCGAGCGCGGCCGTGTCCGCCTACGAGGCGCCGCTGTCCACCGGCACCGACACCGGCGGCTCGATCAGGCAGCCCGCCGCCGTCACCGGCATCGTCGGCATGAAGCCGACGTATGGCGGTTCGTCCCGTTACGGCCTGATCGCCTTCGCCAGCTCCCTCGACACGCCCGGGCCCTTCGCCCGTAACGTCATGGACGCGGCGCTGCTCCACGCGGCCTTCTCCGGCCACGACCCGATGGACTCCACCTCCATCGACGCGGCCGTGCCCGACGTCGTGGAGGCGGCCAGGAACGCCGACATCGCGGGGATGCGCATCGGCATCGTGAAGGAGTTCGGCGGCGAGGGCTACCAGCAGGGCGTGCTCAACCGCTTCCACGACGCCGTCGAGCTGCTGGAGTCGCTGGGCGCGAAGGTCGTCGAGGTCTCCTGCCCGTCGTTCACGACGGCGCTGCCGGCCTACTACCTCATCGCCCCCTCGGAGTGCTCGTCCAACCTCGCCCGCTTCGACGCCATGCGGTACGGCCTGCGCGTCGGCGACGACGGCACCCGCAGCGCCGAGGAGGTCATGGCGCTGACCAGGGCCGCGGGCTTCGGCCCCGAGGTCAAGCGGCGCATCATGCTCGGCACCTACGCGCTGTCGAGCGGCTACTACGACGCCTACTACGGCCAGGCGCAGAAGGTCCGCACGCTCATCGCGCGCGACTTCGAGGCCGCCTTCCACCAGGTCGACGTGCTGATCTCGCCGACCACGCCGACGACGGCGTTCCCGATCGGCGAGCGCGCCGACGACCCGATGGCGATGTATCTCGCCGACCTGTGCACGATCCCGTCGAACCTGGCGGGCAACGCGGCCATGTCGGTGCCGGTCGGCCTCGCCGACGAGGACAACCTGCCGGTCGGCCTGCAGATCATGGCCCCGGTGCTGGGCGACGACCGCTGCTACAGGGTCGGCGCCGCGGTCGAGAAGGCCCTGGAGAGCCGCTGGGGCGGCCCGCTGCTGAAGGAGGCTCCCGCGCTGTGAGCGTCATGGCATACGACGAGGCCATCGACCGGTTCGAGCCGGTCCTCGGCCTGGAGACCCACGTTGAGCTGGGCACCGTCTCGAAGATGTTCTGCGGCTGCCCGACCACCTTCGGCGCTCCGCCCAACACCCACACCTGCCCGACCTGCCTCGCGCTGCCCGGGTCGCTTCCCGTGGCCAACGTCGAGGCGATCGAGTCGACGATCAGGATCGGCCTGGCGCTGAACTGCTCCATCGCCGAGTGGTGCCGCTTCGCCCGGAAGAACTACTTCTATCCGGACATGCCGAAGAACTACCAGATCTCGCAGTACGACGAGCCGCTCTGCTTCGACGGCTACCTCGACGTCGAGGTCGAGGGCAAGGTCGTGCGCATCGAGATCGAGCGGGTCCACCTGGAGGAGGACACCGGCAAGTCCACCCATGTGGGCGGCGCGACCGGCCGCATCCACGGCGCCGACTACTCCATCGTCGACTACAACCGCGCGGGCATCCCGCTGGTGGAGATCGTCACCAAGCCGATCCCCGGCACGGACAAGCTCGCACCCGAGGTGGCCCGCGCGTACGGCGTCGAGCTGCGGGAGCTCATGCGCTCACTGGGCGTCTCCGACGTGCGCATGGAGGAGGGCTCCATGCGGTTCGACGTCAACGTCTCGCTCATGCCGCGCGGTTCCTCCGAGTGGGGCACCCGTACGGAGACCAAGAACGTCAACTCGCTGCGCAGCGTCGAGCGGTCGGTCCGCGGGGAGATCCAGCGGCAGGCGGCGATCCTCGCCGAGGGCGGCAGGATCACCCAGGAGACCCGCCACTTCCACGAGGACACCGGCACGACCACGTCCGGCAGGTCCAAGGAGGAGGCGCAGGACTACCGCTACTTCCCCGAGCCCGACCTGGTGCCGATCGCCCCCGACCCCGCCTGGGTGGCCAAGCTCAAGGTCGAGCTGCCCGAGCTGCCGTCGGTGCGCCGCAAGCGCCTGCAGGCCGAGTGGGGGGTGACCGACCACGACATGGAGTCGATGCACAACGCCGACGCCATCGAGATCGTGGAGGCCACGATCGCCGCGGGCGCGCCCGCCGCCGACGCCCGCAAGTGGTGGATGGGCGAGCTGGCCCGCAGGGCGAACGAGGCCGGCACGTCGCTGGCCGAGCTGCCCATCACCCCGGCGCAGGTCGCCAGGGTGACCGAACTGGTCGCCTCGGGCGCGCTGAACGACAAGCTGGCCCGTGAGGCGTTCGACGGCGTCCTCTCAGGCGAGGGCGGCCCCGACGAGGTCGTCGCGGCGCGCGGCCTGCAGATCGCCGACGAGGGCGAGCTGGCGTCGATCATCGACGGCGTCCTCGCCGGCAACGCCGACGCGGTCGAGAAGGTCCGCTCCGGCAAGATCGCGGCGGTGGGCGCGCTGGTCGGCGGTGTCATGAAGGCCAGCCGCGGCAAGGCCGACGCGGCCCGGGCCCGCGAGCTGATCCTGGAGAAGCTCGGCGTCTCCGAGTAGACGATCCCGCTGTTCGAACCGGACGGCCCCGGCGCGGAACCTCGCGCCGGGGCCGTCCCGTAGCCTAGGGCGATGTACGGAGAGGGCCTAGGACCAGCGCACGATGTGCGCGCGGGGGTGCGTCCGTAGCGTCGGCGTCATGACGCACAAATCACTGACAGCCGGTCTGGTGGCGTTGGTCTCGCTGGTGGCCTTCGAGTACATCGCGGTGGCGATCGCCATGCCCGTCGTGGCTCGCGAGCTCGGCGGCCTCCACTTGTACGGCTTGGCGTTCAGCGGCGCGATGGCCGCCGCGGTGGTCGGGACGGTCCTCGGCGGCCGATGGGCCGACCTGAAGGGCCCGGTCGCGCCCCTGTGGACGGGAGTGGCCGGGTTCATCGGCGGCCTGCTGCTGGCGGGGCTGGCCTCCAGCATGGAGATGCTGATCGCCGGCAGGCTCGTGCAGGGCTTCGGCGGCGCGCTGGTCAGCGTCGCCCTCTACGTGGTGGTGGCCAGGGTCTATCCGGAGGAACTGCACCCGAAGATCTTCTCGTTGTTCGCCACGGCGTGGGTCGTGCCCTCGATGGTCGGTCCCGCGATCGTCGGGCTGGTGGTCGACTCGCTGGGCTGGCGATGGGTGTTCCTGTCCGTCCCCGTGCTGACCGTCATCGGTGCGCTGATCCTGGTGCGCGGCCTGTCGGGGCAGCCGGTCACGGGTGGGCAGGCCGAGCCCGCTCCCGGTCTAGGCAGGAAGGTCGCGTGGGCGGCGCTGACGGCCGTGGGCGCGGGCCTCATGCAGTACGGCAGCGACGGCAGGCTCCCGCTGCTCGTCGTGGGTCTCGTGGTGCTGCTGGTGGCGCTGCCGAAGCTGCTGCCCGCGGGGACGCTGCGCGCGGCCAGGGGGCTGCCCGCCGTCGTGGCCCTGCGCGGTCTTTCCGCGGGCGCGTTCTTCGCCGCCGAGGTGATCGTCCCGCTCATGCTGATCAGCGAGCGCGGCATGTCGCCGCTGATGGCAGGGTTCGCCCTCACCGGTGGCGCGCTGACCTGGTCGTTCGCCTCCTGGCTGCAGGGACGTGAGGTGTTCGGCAGGACGGCGAACCTGGTCGGCGGTACCGCCGCGCTCGCGCTCGGCATCCTCGCCATGGGCGTGGTCACCTTCGAGGCCGTGCCCGTCGCGTTCGCCTACCCGGCGTGGATCATCACGGGGTTCGGGATGGGCCTGATCTATCCGACGCTGTCGGTGCTGACGCTGGAGCTGTCGAAGCCGGGCGAGCAGGGCGTCAACAGCTCGGCACTCCAGGTCGGCGAGTCGGTGTTCTCCGTGGTGTCGGTGGCGGTGACCAGCGCGCTGTTCGCCGCGGCGGGCCAGGGGTACTGGGCGGTCTACGCGGCCACGCTCGTCATGGCGCTGGTGGGCCTGTGGGTCGCGCCCCGCTTCCAGCCGCTCTCGGCGGGTTCCAAGGCTCCGGCGCTCGCACGTCTGTCATGATGTGCGCCACGTGCGGGGAACGGTCACCGTTCCCCGCTTTGCGGCGTCATGACCAGGCCGCCGATCATGTGAGCGCCCAGGGGAGCGGGCCCGCTGAAAGACGACCGTGAAAGCGAATCCGTCGATCGGGTGATACCTGTCGACAGCTTCGCCCACGGAAGGCCACCCATGACCGCAGCCGCGGTGCGCGACCCTGATCTCGCCGAACCCGAGGGGTTCAGCGAGATCTTCGACGCCTACTTCGGGGAGATCCACAGGTACGTCGCCCAGCGGCTCGGCCCCGACGACGCCGAGGACGTGGTCGCCGAGACCTTCCTCACCGCCTTCCGCAAACGCGACCGCTACGACCCCGGCAGGGCGAGCGTCCGGTCCTGGCTGTACGGCATCGCCACCAACCTGGTCGGCAAGCACAGGCGCACGGAGATCAGGGCGTTGCGCGCGATGGAACGCGTGTCCCCCGACCGCGACGTGCCCGGCCTCGCCGACGTCGTGGCGGTGCGGGTCAGCGCGCAGAGTCTCGGACCCAGCCTGGCCGGCGCGATCGCCCGGCTCGGCAAGGGCGACCGCGACGTCCTGCTGCTCGTCGCGCTCGCCGGACTGTCTCACGAGGAGATCGCCACCGCGCTCGGCATCCCGTACGGCACGGTCGGCTCCCGGTTGAACCGCGCGAGGAAGAAGCTCCGCAAGGCCCTTGGCGGCACCAACCCGATGGAGGGCGACCGTGGATGACCTGCGGAAGATCCGGGAGCTCTATGGCGAGCCCGAGGAGGGCCCCGGCGTCAGGAACAGGGTCAGGGCCAGGATCGAGGCCGGCGGCGGCAGGCGGCGGCCGCGCTGGACGCCCATGCTGGCGAGCCTCGCGGTCGCGGCCGTCGCCGCGGTGGCCTTCGCCGTGCCGAGGCTGATGACCGCCCACCCGGCCGAGGACAAGGTGAGCGTCCTGCGCGCGGCGGCAGGCGTGGCGGAGGTCCTCCCGCCGACGAAGGGGGCCTACTGGCACGTCAAGCGCCTGATCAACGACTCCGAGGTCAGGGAGCTGTGGGTGGCGAGGGACGGGCGCGCGTGGACGACGACGCGCAGCGGCACGACCACCGTCAGCGCCCCCACCAAGGAGCCCTTCACGATGGACGGGCACCCCATGACGATCGCCGAGATCGAGGCTCTCCCCGGCGACCCCGTCGCGCTGCGCGCCCACGTGAACGGCATCCTTCGCGACGTGCCCGAGCGGGAGCGCGGAGGCGTGGTCGCCGACGCGCTCAGCGGCCTGCTGTGGAGCAAGCCCGCCCCGCCTGACGTGCGGGCCGCCGCCTACCGGGCGCTGGCCGAGCTGCCCGACGTGCGCTACCTGGGCAGGTCGACCTTCGCCTACGACGTGCGCGGCGTGAAGCGCGAGCTGGTCATCGACCCGCGCGACAGCCAGGTGGTCAAGGCCATCACGGGCGTCGCGACAGAGGTCGTGCTCGAAGCGGAATGGACTGACGAGAAGCAGTGAAGCGTCCGATCGTCTTGGTGCTGCTCACGCTGCTCACGGCCGCCTGCCTGGTCAGGCCGGGTGACCCGAGCCTGGCCGACGCCAGGGGCAGGCCGATGTGCGACAGGAGCCAGTTCGCCGCCGCCGACGTCATGAAGGGCCCGATCTCGTTCGTCGGTCTCCCGGCCGTGGAACTCGGCACCGACCTCGACTGGCGGATGGATCCGTACCGCAACCGCTCGTGGGCCCTCAACCTGCATTCGCTGCGCTGGATCGGCCGCCTCGTCGTCGCCTACGAGAGCAAGGGCGACGCCGCGCCCCTGCGGCGGGCCGAGCGCACGGCCCACGACTGGGTGAAGGACAACCCACGCGGCGGCGCGGACGTCAGCGCGTGGGCGTGGGCCGAGCACGCCGTCGCGTTGCGCGCGCCCGCGCTGGTCTGCCTGAGCACCTACGTGAAGGCCGACTGGCTGTCCGACTCGCTCGTCGAGCACGCCGAGGTCCTGGCCGACGCCGCGCTCTACAAGGGCGGCCACAACCACGGCCTCGACCAGGACATCGCGCTGCTGGGCATCGGCTGCAGGCTCGGCGTCCCCGAGTGGCGCGACCTGGCCCTGCGCAGGATGACCGAGTCGGCCGAGCGCGCCATCGACGGGCAGGGAACGCTCCAAGAGCAGGCTCCTCGCTACGGCGTCTACGTCCACCAGCGCCTCGGCGTCGCCTTCAACAGCATCAGGGAGTGCGGCGTCGGCGTGCCGTCCGCGCTGGCCGCCAGGCGAGCGGCCCTGGAGTCCTACGTCGCGCACGCCATCCAGCCCGACGGCAGGCTCACCGCCATCGGGGACGGCCCCGCCGACATGCGGCCCACCGGCTTCCGGCGCCCGGGTGACACCGTCGGCGTCTTCGACGGCGGCTACGTCTTCGGCAGGACCGGCTGGTCGCGCGACTCGGCGTTCTACTCGATCAGGTTCGGCCCTCCGCGCCGCTACCACGGTCACGAGGACCACATGAGTGTCACCTACCAGGCCGAGGGACACGACGTCCTGGTCGAGGCGGGCTTCCACTCCTACGAGAAGGGCGACTACCCGAGATGGACCGTCACCCCCGAGGCCCACAACGTGCCCGTGGTCGAGGGCAGGCCGTTCCGCCCGGGTACGGCGACGCGCCTGGTGGGTTCGTCCATCACCCGTACCAGGCAGAGCTTCGAGTTCACCGACGACGCGTACGGCGTGAGCCGTACCAGGAAGGTACTGGTCAACCACGGGCGCGACGTGCTCGCGGTCCTGGACGAGGTGCCCGAAGGGAACACGCTGCGCAACCTGTGGCACCTCGCTCCGGGCCGCAGGCCGACGCTGGTGCAGCTGGAGATGCCCGCGTGCGAGGAGGTCGGCGGACAGCGGGAGGGCAAGGGCGAGATCTCGCCGGGCTACCTCAAGCGCGTTCCCTCGGTCACGATCACCTCGCCCGCTGCCCGGTCGCTGCTGACCGTCGCCGTTCCGGGCAGGGCACGGGTGACGTGCGACGGCACGACCGTGACCGTGCGCACGGAGGAGGGCCCCGTCACCTTTCCCGCGGCCCTGACCGCCTCCCAGCAGCGCAGCGGCGCGCGAACCGGCCGTCCATGACGAGGCGGACGAGGCCGGACGCGCATGACGTGACGGAGGCAGGCCGGGCGCCCATGACGTGACGGAGGCCCCGCCGGGTGGAC
>NZ_JBYITD010000037.1:0-91900 GCF_057708945.1 Nonomuraea sp. bgisy101 | reverse complement strand
TGGGCGGCGGGGGGAAGGTCGGGCGGGATGGCGGCGGGGTGGTCGTTGAGGGCCTCCAGCGCCAGTTCCACCGCCTTCTCCAGTTGCGGGTCGCGGCCGGCCACGCGGTCCTGGGGTGTGATCACGACCTCGATGTCAGGGTCGACGCCGTAGTTCTCCACCGTCCATCCCTCGCCATCGAGCCAGAACGAGTACCGGGGCTGGGTGACGATCGTGCCGTCGACCAGCTGGTACCGGCCGTCGATCCCGATCACTCCGCCCCACGTGCGGGTGCCGACGAGCGGCCCGATGCGGCGATTCTTGATGCCGGCGCTGACGATGTCACCGTCGGAGCCGGCGAACTCGTCCGTGACGGCGACGATCGGACCGCGCGGGGAGTCCTCGGGGTAGCGCATCGGCTCGTAGCCTCGCGAGATCGCCCACCCTGACACTCTGCGGGAGAGCTTCTCGAGCACCAGCTCGGAGGTGTGCCCGCCGCTGTTGCCGCGCACGTCCACGATCAGCCCTTCCTGCGGCATCTCGGTGCGCAGGTCGCGGTGGAACTGGGCCCAGCCGCTGGCCACCATGTCGGGCACGTGCAGGTATCCGAGCCGGCCGCCGGAGGCCTGCCTGACGTAGGCGCGGCGGCTCTCCACCCAGTCGTGGTAGCGGACCGCGGTCTCGTCGGACAGCGGTGTCACGACCACGCGTCTGGTGTCGCCGCCCGCGGCCGGCCTGATCGTCAGCTCGACGGGCTGTTCCGCCGTACCGGCGAGGAGGGCTTGGGGGCCGCGGACCGGGTCGACGGGCCGGCCGCCGACGCCGACGATCGCGTCGCCCTCGCGGACGGCGACGCCTGGGGCGAGCAGCGGGGAGCGGGCGGCGTGGTCGGATGACTCGCCGGGCAGGATCTTGGCGACCACCCACGAGCCGTCCTGGAGCGCGAGGTCGGCGCCCAGGAGCCCCTGACGCCGCTTGGGGTCGACGGCGGCGCCGTTGGGGCGGGCGTAGGCGTGGGAGGTGGCCAGCTCGCCCTGTACCTCCCACAGTAGGTCGATGAGCTCGGAGTAGGCGCCGATCCGTTCGACCAGCGGCGCGTAGCGGGCCAGGGTGCCGGCCCAGTCGACGCCGTTCATGTCCTCGCGCCAGTAGTGGTCGCGCATGAGGCGTCCCGCCTCGTGGTAGGACTGCCGCCATTCGGCGACGGGGTCGACGGTGACGGTGATCCGGTCGAGGTCGATGGTGATGACCTCGTCGCCCTCGTTCGCCGAGCGGGTCTGCAGGCCGTTCTTGCCGTTGGTGACCAGGCGGGCGCCGTCGCCGCTGACCTCGAAGGCGCGTACCTCCTTGCCGAGTTCGGACTTCGCGCGCTTCTTGAGGTCGTAGCGTTCGAGGACGACCTCCTCGCGGTCGCTTCCGTCGCCGAGTTCGCCGGCCAGGGGGTGGCGCAGCCACAGGAGGGCGTCCTTGGCGGTGCGCAGGTTGGTGTAGCGCCCGGCGGGGACGGGGACGGCCACGACGCGGGCGGGCAGCCCTTCGGCGTCGACCTCGGTGGCGGGCTTGGCGTCCTTCTTGCCCTTGCCGTCGTCGGTGGAGTCGCCGGACTCGGCGCCGTTGAAGCTGCGGCCTTCGAGCGAGGGCGCGAACGGCGAGGGCGTGGTCGCCTGCAGCGGCACCAGGTACGGCTTGGCACCCGCGGGGAACGACAGGTCGAACACGTGCGCGTCGTAGACGGGGTCGAATGTCCTGATCGACAGGAACGCCAGGTGCTTGCCGTCCTTGGTGAACACGGGCGCGTAGTCGCTGAAGCGCTGTGAGGTCACCTCGATGGTGGAGGTGCCGTCGACGCGGCCCATCTTGATCTGGCGCAGCGGCTCGTGGTGCGGGTGCGACCAGGCGAGCCAGGCGGAGTCGGGCGAGAACGTGAGCCCGTTGATGTCGCCGTTGGCGGTCCTGTCGAGCTCTCTGATCGAGCCGGTCGCGACGTCGACGACGAGCAGGCGCCCGTCGTGGGTGGCCAGCGCGACGTGCTTGCCGTCGGGCGCGGCGGCCAGGTCGAGGACCCGTCCGATCTCGCCGGAGGCCAGCGTGCGGATCTCGCCGCCGGCGCGGCCGATCTCGAGCGCGTCTTCGCCTGTCGCGTCGCTGACCCAGACGGCCAGGCCGTCGTCGCCGAGGACGCGCGGCAGTCGTACCCTGACGCCCGGCTCGGCGCGCAGCACGCCCGAGGGGCCGTCGCGGTGGGTCACCCAGTGGGCGCTGCCGCGGATCTCGACGGTGCTCGCCCTGCCGCCGGCGTCGGGCGCGAAGTCGCCGATCCTGCTCGGCGCGGGGCGTCGTGCGCGCGCGGGGCGGGGGCCGCCCAGCCTGAGGTCCAGCCGGTACGGCTCGCCGTCGAGCGAGTCGAGCACCCATAGGTCGCCCGCGTGGCTGTAGATCACCCTGGTGCCGTCGGTGGCGGCGTGCCGGGCGTAGAACTCCTCGTGCCGGGTGTGCCTGCGCAGGTCGGTGCCGTCGGGCAGGGCGGAGTAGAGGTTGCCGACGCCTTCGTGGTCGGCCAGGAAGGCGATCCTGTCGCCGATCCACATGGCCGACCAGTACTGCGCGATGCTGTCGGCGAACAGCCTGGTGAACTCGCCCGATCCCGCTGCGTCGATCCAGATCTTGGCGGCGGTGCCGCCCCTGTAGCGCTTCCACTGCGAGGGCTCGCGCCAGACCGGCGAGACGGTCACCACGCCGCCGTCGGCGTTCGCTTCGGCCTCGCTCACCCATCCATACGGCAGGCGCTCGGCCTGGCCGCCGTCCAGCGGTACGGCGTAGGCCCAGGTCCTGTCGCGCGAGGCCTGACCCGTCGCGCTGATCGCCAGGACCCGGCCGTCAGGCGTCCAGCCGCGTACGCCGGTCGTCGCGCTGCCCCAGTGGGTCAGTCGTTCGCCTTCGGGCCCGTCGATCTCGGCGGCGAACGCTTCGGGCGCGCCCTCACGGGTGCTGGTCCACGCCAGCCGGGTGCCGTCGGGCGAGAAGCGGGGGTATGAGGCGGGAGTGCGCTCGGCGGTGAACCGCCAGGCCCTTCCTCCGTCGAGAGGGGCGAGCCAGACGTCGTCGTCGGCCACGAACGTGATCAGGTCTCCGTACAGATGCGGATACCTTAGGTAAGCGCCAATTGTCACAGATGCACACTAATGCGCGCTCCGCCGGCAGCCGAAGATTTTCTGTGCCGGAACGCAGGGCAAGGCGCCGCCGCTCAGGAAGCCGTGACCAGTTCCAGCAGCTTCGTGACGGTGTTCCAGTTGCGCATCGTACCGGCGTTCTTCGCCCCCTTCTCCAGCAGCGCGGGCAACCTGGGCCTGGCCAGACCATCGGGGAAGTCGATGTACAGCTCCCGCTCGCCCATGCGCATCACCTCGGGCGCGTAGCGGGCCGGGTCGATGGCTTCCAGTTCCTCGCGGTCGGGCGGCTCGGACAGGAACACCACCGCGAACTTGGCCGGCTCCCGCACCTCCAGCGGATTGCCGTCGACCACGGCCCGCAACTCGTCGGCCGTGCGCACCATCACCGCGACGGGCAGGGCGAGCCCGTCGCGGATCGCCTTCTCGATCTTCTCCCTGGGCTGCGGCTCGGCGCTGAAGACCGCGTTGCCGCTGCGCAGGTGGGTGCGGACGTCGCTGTAGCCGAGGCCCTCCAGCATCGCGCGCAGGGCGGCCATGTCGACCTGGGTGGCGGGATTGACGTTGATGCCGCGCAGGAAGGCCACATATCGCATGCCTCGCACGCTACGCCGCCTACCTGCCATCGGCTGTCAGGTACAGGCAGATTCAGCGGGCGACGTGACGGCGAGCGGCGAAGTCCCGCCGGAGGACGCGTGAAAGACGGACGGCCACCGGGTGACCCCGGTGGCCGTGAGCCCGCGTGCCGTACGAGCGGCCCGCAAGAACCGCGCGGAAGGCGCTACGGGACGATGTTGACCAGCTTCGGCGCGCGGACGATCACCTTGCGCGGCTCGCCTGGCACCAGCGCCCGCACCTTCTCCGAGGCCAGCGCCAGCTCCAGCAGGTCGCCCTCGGAGATGTCGGGCGAGACCTCCAGCCGGTCGCGGACCTTGCCCGCCACCTGCACGACGCACGTCACCGAGTCCTGAACCAGCAGCGCGGGCTCGGCGACGGGCCAGCCCGCGTGGAACACCGAGCCGCTGCGGCCCATGCGCTCCCAGCCCTCCTCGGCGGTGTACGGCGCGGCCAGCGACAGCATGACCGCCAGCGCCTGCGCTCCTTCACGGACCGCGGGATCGGCGGCGCCGGGACCCGAGTCGATCGCCTTGCGGATGGCCGAGGTCAGCTCCATCATCCTGGCCACCGCCACGTTGAAGCGGTGGGACTCGACCAGCTTGGTGACCTCGTCGACCGTCCTGTGCGTGAACTTGCGCAGCTCCAGGTCGCCGTCCTCGAAGGA
Source organism: Nonomuraea sp. bgisy101 (assembly GCF_057708945.1). NCBI lineage: Bacteria > Bacillati > Actinomycetota > Actinomycetes > Streptosporangiales > Streptosporangiaceae > Nonomuraea > Nonomuraea sp. bgisy101. The sequence continues at coordinate 87,472 of NZ_JBYITD010000037.1, read as the reverse complement.
GACGCCCGGCCCGCTCGCCACCTCGGCGAAGACGCGGAAGGCCCTGGCCAGGAACTTCTGCGAGGCGGCGGGCGAGACGTCGGCCCAGTCGATGTCGTCCTCGGGCGGACCCGCGAACACCATCGTCAGCCGGACCGCGTCGACGCCGAACGCGTCGATCTGCTGGCCCAGGTCGACGCCGTTGCCCAGGGACTTCGACATCGCCTTGCCCTGGTTGATGACCTGCCCCTGGTTCAGCAGGCGGGTGAAGGGCTCGGTGAAGCCGACCATGCCCATGTCGTACAGGACCTTGGTGAAGAACCTGGAGTACAGCAGGTGCAGCACCGCGTGCTCGACGCCGCCGACGTACTGGTCGATCGGGCCCCACTCGCGGACCTTCTCGACGTCGAACGGGCCGTCCTCGTAGGTCGGGTCGGTGTAGCGCAGGTAGTACCAGGAGCTGTCGACGAAGGTGTCCATCGTGTCGGTGTCACGCTGGGCGGCGCCGCCGCACTTGGGGCACTCGACGTTGACCCACTCGGTCGCGCCGGCCAGCGGGGAGATGCCCTTCGGCGCCAGCGCCTCGCCGCGCACGTCAGGCAGCGTGACGGGCAGCTGGTCGTCGGGGACGGGGACCTCGCCGCAGTCGGGGCAGTGGATGATCGGGATCGGGGTGCCCCAGAACCGCTGGCGCGACAGCAGCCAGTCGCGCAGGCGGAAGTTGACCGTCGCGGTGCCGGTGCCGCGCTCCTCCAGCACCTCGATGATCTTGGCGATCGCCTCCGTCTTGCTCAGGCCGTCCAGCGTGCCCGAGTTGACCAGCTCGCCCTCACCCGGGGTCGCGATGCCGGTCTCGCCCGGGTCGGCCAGTCCGGTGTGGACGACGACCTTGACCGGCAGGTTGAAGGTGCGGGCGAAGTCCAGGTCGCGCTGGTCGTGCGCGGGCACGGCCATGATGGCGCCGTGGCCGTAGTCGGACAGCACGTAGTCGGCGGCCCAGACGGGGATGCGCTCGCCGTTGACCGGGTTGATCGCGTAGCGGCCCAGGAAGACGCCCGTCTTCTCCTTCTCGGTGGACAGCCGCTCGATGTCGCTCAGCTTGGCGACCTCGGACCTGTAGGCCTCGAAGGCCTCCCTGTGCTCGTCGTCGCAGATCTCGTCGGCCAGCGCCGAGTCGACGGCGGCGACGAAGAACGTCGCGCCGTACAGGGTGTCGGGGCGGGTGGTGTAGACGGTGACGGGCTCGTCGCGGCCCTCGATCTCGAACTGCACGTCCGCGCCCGTGGAGCGGCCGATCCAGTTGTTCTGCATGGCCAGGACGCGGTCGGGCCAGCCGCCCTGCAGCTGCTCCATGTCGTCCAGCAGCCGCTGCGCGTAGTCAGTGATCTTGAAGTACCACTGCGTCAGCTCGCGGCGGACCACCTCGGCGCCGCAGCGCTCGCACCTGCCGGCGACGACCTGCTCGTTGGCCAGCACGGTCTGGTCGTTGGGGCACCAGTTGACCAGGCCGCCCTTGCGGTAGGCCAGGCCGCGCTCGAAGAAGCGGATGAACAGCCACTGCGTCCACTTGTAGTACTCGGCGTCGCTGGTGTGCAGCCGCCGCGACCAGTCGAAGGAGATCGCGTAACGCTTGAAGGAGGCCGCCTGGGTCTCGATGTTGGCGTAGGTCCACTCGGCGGGGTGGGCGTTGCGCTTGATCGCGGCGTTCTCGGCGGGCAGGCCGAAGGAGTCCCAGCCGATGGGGTGCAGGACGTTGTAGCCCTTCTGGAACCAGTAGCGCGCCACCACGTCGCCCAGGCCGAAGGCCTCCGCGTGGCCCATGTGGAGGTCGCCTGAGGGGTACGGGAACATGTCCAGCAGGTAGCGCCTCTCCCGGGTGTCGGCGGCGTCCTCGCTCGCCCGGAAGGGGTCCTGTTCCTCCCATCGCTGCTGCCACTTGGCCTGCAGCGCCTGCGGATCGTACTCACTCACGGCGATTTTCCTTCGGTTTGATTTGACCCATAAGAAAACCCCTCGTTCCCGCAACGAGGGGTTGCCGCGACGGCAGGAGTTCAGCTCGACGGCCGTCGCGGCCCGCTAAGGAGCTGGGTCGCGGAACGCATACGTCAAGACTAGCGCAGCCCGCAACCCCTCGTCTTCCATGAAAGCCATGCCAGGGCCGGGATCCCCGGGCACAATGGACGTTTCTGCCACTGCCCGACCTGTTGGTGATGTATGGAGCGTTTCCCAGCCGCGCCGGCTTCGGTCCCCGCCCTCCCCACCCGAGCACCTACGCCCCATGTGCCCTTTTATGTCCCTTTAGATTACTCTCGTCACCGTGGCGCGCCCAGCTGAGCCCGGATGGGACCCCGACGACCTGCCCATGCAGGACCCGCCGACCGATCCCACTGGCTTCTCACGTTTTGCTGCGGAACCACCGGCTTTGCATGAGATCATGCCGGGTGCGTCCAATCCGGACATAACCTCGGGAGGTACGGCAGCAATGGCAACGGAGAATTCCGGAGCGTCACCCTTGCCGCCGTCCTGGCCTGACGTGCCGACGTCGTGGCCCCAAACCTCGCGCGAGGAGCCCGTTCCCACCTCCTGGCCGGAGTCAGGGCGCATCGAGCCCGCCTCGGGCTCCTGGCCCGAGGCCCCTCGCGCCGGCGGCTCGTCGCCCGCGTGGCCCGAACAACCGCCGACCCGTGAGCCGCTGCCCGCCTGGTCCAACCTGTCGGCTCCCGCGCCGTGGCCGCCGAGGGACTCCCCCGCGCCGCCGCCGGGGACCGGCCCACTCGGCATCGACCCGGCCGACCCGCTCGGAGCGGGGACCAACCCCTCCCACCCCCGCCTCGACCCGCTCCCGCCCCACCATCAGGCGGGTGACCCCCACGCCGCCCGCTCGCAGGCCCATCCGCAGGCCGCCTATCCGCAGGCGGGCCCCCCGCCGGCCGGCGCTCCGCCCGTGGCGGGCGGCCAGGCGGGGCTCGCGCCACAGCACCCGGGCCAGCAGCCCATCCAGCAGCCCGGCATGCCGCCCGTCCAGGGGCAGCCCCAGCACGGGCCCGCCGACCCCCGCGCCATGCGGGACGGCCACGCGGCCGGACCCAGCGCACACGCTCCCGACGCCCTGCCGCAGGGCGCGCCAGGCGAGCCGCGTCCGGGCGCCAACCTGAGCCGCGACCCCTCCGATCCGGACAACCGCTTCGTCACCGCCGGGCAGATCAGCGGTTCCCGCACTCCTCCGCCCGAGCGCCAGCAGGAGCTCTGGGACACCGTCTTCGGCGACAACTACGAGGCCATGGGCGAGGACGAGGCCGACGAGGGTTCGGGCAAGCCCGTCTGGATCTACGCCCTGGCGGGCTCGGTCGCGATCGCGCTGGTCGCCGCCCTCCTGTGGGCCTTCATCGCCGGGCCGCTGGCCTCCGAAACGTCGGCCGCCCCCTCCGCCGAGCCGTCCGCGTCCGCGTCCGTCAACAAGAAGCCGCCGACCAAGAAGCCGTCCGTCGGCCGCCTGCCCAGGTTCCAGGGCGAGGCGTCCCCCGTCACGGGTGTGACCGCCGACCCCTCCGCCGGCATCTCCGTGCCGCGCCTCGGCGGCACCTGGAAGCCGGACCTGCGCAGCACCATGAAGTCCACGTTCGGCTACAGCACCCGCCAGTTCGCCCCCGCCGGCACCGATGCGGCGGGCAAGCAGGTCGTCGCCCAGGTGATGACCGGCCCTCTGCCCGCCAAGCTGGCGGCCACCTACACCTCGCCTGAGAACCTCGAGCCGGTGATCAAGGCTGTGGTGGTGTCGGCCCGCAAGCTGTACTTCTCCACCCCGAACGCCGCCAGGAAGACCGCCACCCAGGCGCTGAAGATCGGCGGCCTGCCCGGGCAGCTCAACGCCTACGAGATCACGGTCGACGGGGTGAAGACGACCGTGGTCGCGGCCGCGGTCAGCACGGGCGCGGACGTGCCCGCGATCGTCTACATGTCGGTGCCGTCGGAACAGAAGGAACTGCTGCCCGACATCAACAGCGTGTTCAAGCAGATCAAGCTGACCGCCGCCTCCTGACCTCGCGCCCCCGTCCCGGCGGCGTCAGAACGTGCACTCCATGTGCTTGATGCCGTTGATGAAGGCCGAGTGCAGGCGGTCGGGCCTGCCGCCCTCGATGCCGGGCACCCTGTGCAGCAGTTCGCGGAACATCACCGTGATCTCCCTGCGGGCCAGGTGGGCGCCCAGGCAGAAGTGCGGGCCCGGACCGCCGTAGCCGACGTGGGGGTTGGGGCTGCGGGTGATGTCGAAGACGTCGGGGTCGGTGAAGACCTCGGCGTCCCTGTTGGCCGACCAGTAGAACAGGACGGCCTTCTCGCCGGCCCTGTAGAGGTGGCCGTTCATCTCGAAGTCGCGAGTGACCTTGCGGCGCATGAAGTTGACGGGCGAGGCCAGCCGTACGATCTCCTCCACGGTGCCGGGCAGGCGCGTCTCCATGTCGGACAGCAGCAGGGCCCGCTGGGAGGGGTTCTTGGTGAGCAGACGCAGGCCGTAGGAGATGGCGTTGCGGGTGGTCTCGTTGCCGGCGACGACGAGCAGGATGAAGAAGGAGCCGAGCTCCTGCAGCGTGAGCCGCTCGCCGTCGAGGTTGGCGTTGACCAGCGAGGAGGTCAGGTCGGCCGTGGGGTGCTCGGCGCGGTAGGCGGCCAGGTCCTGCACGAGCTGCTGGAGCTCGAAACCCGCGTTGAGCAGGCGGGTGGCGATGTCGCTGACGTCCGAGCCGGTGTATTCGGGGTCGAAGCCGCCGAGGATGAAGTTCGAGCGGTCGAAGACGAACTGGTAGTCCTTCTCCGGGATGCCCATCATGTCGCAGATGATCTTCAGTGGCAGCCTGGCGGCCACCTCGGTGACGAAGTCGCAGCCGGGCCCCTTGGCCAGCAGGTCGTCGACGATGCGGGCGGCCGCGGACTCCACGTCCGCCTCGAACTGCTTGATCATCTTGGGGGTGAAGGCCCGCGAGACGATCCGGCGCAGCCTGGCGTGCCGGGGGTCGTCCATGTTGATCATCGAGCCGAAGTACTCGGTGAACTCGGCGGGCATGTCGGGGATGTTGGTCGCGCCGCCGTCGCCCGAGCAGAAGACCGAGGGGTTGCGGCTGGCCTCGAGGATGTCGGCGTGCCGTACCAGCGCGTGGTAGCCCGGCCCCTTCGGGGCGAAGGACACCTCCATCTCCTCGAAGAAGACGGGCTCGTCGAGCGCGCGCAGCCGGGCGAACGCCGCCTCGCGCTCGGCCATGGGCAACGCCCAGAAAGCCTGGTCCGACAGGTCGAAGTCCACGAGCGTCATGGGCTCCATAGTTGGCGAAAGTGACCACTTACGTCAAGATTGTGTGCGGGTCCGACAACATCTGGCTCCGACGTTCGTCGGTTGCGGCATCCACACCGGCGATCTTCGCGCTGCAGCGTGGAACACATGAGATCTGACGTGGTGATCACCGGGCTCGGCGCGACCACCCCGCTCGGCGGGAACGTGACGACGACGTGGGAGGGGCTACTGGCCGGCCGTTCAGGTGTCCGGACGACGGAGTGGGACCTGCCCGCGCGGATCGCGGCGCTGCTGGCCGACGATCCCGCCGAGGTGCTCGGCAGACCGCTGGCCCGCCGCCTCGACCGGTGCGAGCAGGTCGCGCTCGTCGCGGCCCGGGAGGCGTGGGCCGACGCGGGCAGCCCCCAGGTCGATCCGGTACGGCTGGCCGTCGTCATCGGCACGGGCACCGGCGGCGCGCTGACCATGCTCGGCCAGGACGACATCCTGGAGAAGGAGGGTGTGCGCAGGGTCTCGCCGCACACGGTGCCCATGCTCATGGCCAACGGCCCCGCCGCCTGGGTGAGCATCGAGCTCGGCGCGCGCGGCGGCGCCCACGCCCCTGTGAGCGCGTGCGCGTCCGGCTCCGAGGCGATCGCGATGGGCCTCGACCTGATCAGGCTCGGCAGGGCGGACGTGGTGGTCGCCGGCGGCGCGGAGGCGTGTGTCCACCCGCTGACGCTGGCCGGGTTCGCCCAGGCCAGGACGCTGTCGAAGCGCAACGACGAGCCCGAGCTGGCCTCCAGGCCGTTCGACGCCGGCAGGGACGGGTTCGTCCTCGGCGAGGGCGCGGGCCTGGTCGTGATGGAGCGGGCCGCGTTCGCCGCCGCACGCGGCGCCCGCGTGCTGGCGACGCTGGCGGGGGCGGCGATCACGTCGAACGCGGTCCACATCACCGCCTCCGACGTGGAAGGGCAGTCCCGGGCCATCACGGCGGCGCTGCGGGAGGCGGAGCTCGACCCCGTCGACGTGGGGCACGTCAGCGCGCACGCCACCTCCACCCCCGAGGGCGACCCCGTGGAGGCGGAGGCGATCGGCAGGGCCGTCGGCGGGCATCCCTCGGTGACCGCGATCAAGTCGATGCTCGGCCACCTGTGCGGGGGCGCGGGCGGCGTGGCCGCGGTCGCGGCGGTGCGCTCGATCGTGGAGGGCCTGGTGCCCCCCACCATCAACCTGGACACCCTTGACCCGAGGATCGAGCTCGACGTCGTAAGAGGATCGGCCGCGCCGCTCCCCCACGGCGCGGTCCTCGTCAACGCGTTCGGGTTCGGCGGGCACAACGCCAGCCTCGTGCTGGGAAGGTAGGCGGCCAGGCGTCCGTCCACGGGCGCTCCACGTAAATGTGTTGAACCCGCCTCTGCGCCCCCGCTAGGTTCTGCCGCGTGACGTTCTTCTTCCGACGTTGACGACCCGCCGGCGGGCCGTGGCCGCTTTTCGCGAGCACCAGCCCACCGCCGGTGATGCGGGACGGCATGCCGCCGCCCCGGGTCGCGACGTGGGAGAAGACAAGTGCATACGCTCCTGGTGGCCAGGACTGTCCGCGGCCTGGAGCCGCTGGTGGCCGAGGAGATCGGCGGTGCCGTCCGGCGACGGCATCGCGAGGTGTGGTTCAGGCGCGCGGTTCCCGATCCCGGCGTGCTGGGGCTGCGAACGGCTGACGACGTGCTGCTGGCGGGCGCCGTGGCAGGACGGATCGGGCACACCAAGGCCGCCCTCGACGGCTTGCGCGCGGCGGCGCGCGGGGTCGACGCCGCCGCTCTGGTGGCGCTGAAGGCGGCGTTCGGCGGCTCGACGGAGGTGAAGGGCCTGGACGTGTCCGCCTCCTTCCTCGGCAGGCGCACGTTCACGCGCTACGACGTCGAGGACGCCGTGGGGGCCGAGCTGGCCGGGCGGCTCGGCGTGCCGTACCACTCGAGAAGGCATGGGCCGCCGCCGCCCTGCACGCTGTCCTGGCGGGTCAGCGTGCAGGACGACGAGGCGGTGATCGGCCTGAGGATCGCCGACCGGCCGCTGCATCGCAGGCCGTACAAGCTCGCCACGGTCCCCGGCACGCTGCATCCGCCGGTGGCGGCCGCGATGGCCAGGATGGCGGGGCTGGAGCGGGCGCGTACGGTGCTCGACCCGTGCTGCGGTGCGGGCACGACGCTCGTCGAGGCCCTCGCCTGCGTTCCTGGGCCCCGCTACCTCGGCGCCGATCTCAGCCCCGCGGCGGTGCGAGTCGCCGCGGGCAACGCCGGGCAGGCAGGGAACGCGGTGGACGCGCGCGGGATCGGGTGGCTGGTGGCCGACGCGGGCCGCGTCCCGCTGCCCGCTGGCAGCGTCGACGTCGTGCTGGTCAATCCGCCGTGGGACCGCCAGGTGCCCATGGCGGGGTTGCCGGCCGCCGACGGCGACAGGCTGTGGCGAGAGGTGCGGCGGGTGCTGGCGCCGCGGGGCAGGGTGGTCGCCCTGCTGCCCGACGACGTCGAGCCTGCGGGGTTCGCGGTGGACAGGGCGGTCCGGCTGAGCCTCATGGGCAGGCACCCGGTGATCGCGGTGCTCAGCCCTCCAGCCAGGAGAGGATCAGGTCGTTGACCTCGCGGGGGCGTTCCAGGTGCAGGAAGTGGCCCGCCCCCGCGATCCTTTCCACCCTGGAGCCCTCGGGCAGGTGAGCCGGCGCGTCCTTGACCAGGTGCTCGCCGAGGCAGCCGTCCTGCGCGCCGTGCAGGTAGAGGACGGGCCTGTCGGGAGCGGGAGGGGCGGGGTGGCGGCCCGAGGGCGGAGTGGTGCCGAGCATGGCGCGGTAGTAGCCGATGGCGGCGGCGAGGTTGGCGGGCGCGCCGATGCTCCGGCTGACGAACTCCAGGTCGCGGGTGGCGTCGTAGCCGGGTGACCAGTCGCGCCACAGCCCCTCGATGAAGCCAGGCGCGGCGGCGGCGCTCTCGGCCAGGCCCGTCTGAAAGAGGAAGACGTAGAAGGAGCGCTTGAGCTGCTCGTATTCGGTGAACCCGGTCAGCAACGCGCCGATCGGTGGCACGGCCATGGCCACCGACCTGCGGAAGCGGCCGGTCGTGCCGTACACGGGAACGGCTCCCCAGTCGTGGCCGATGATCACGGCCCGCTCGTCGCCGCCGAGCTCCTCGTGCAGGGCGTGGACGTCGGCGACGAGGGCCGCGGCCTCGTAGGCGCCGTCGGCGGGGATCTCGGTGGGCGCGTAGCCGCGCAGGAAGGGCGCGACCGCGCGATAGCCGCGCTCGGCCAGCTCCGGCATGAGGTGGCGCCAGGTGTGCGCGGTGTCGGGGAAGCCGTGCAGGCAGAGGGCGAGGGGGCCCTCGCCTAACGCCAGATACGCGAACTCCAGCCCGTTGGCATGGACAGTCCTGATCTCCATGGCGGCAAGTGTGCCACGCCCCTCCTGTCCCATCAGTGCGCGTACCGCAGGTGCTTGACGCCGTTGATGAAGTTGGAGAGCAGGAAGTCGGGCTCTCCCACGGTGTGGATGGCCGGCAGCCTGGTGAACAGTTCGCGGAACATGACGGTCATCTCCCTGCGCGCCAGGTGCGCGCCGAGACAGTAGTGCGGCCCCGGACCGCCGAAGCCGACGTGCGGGTTGGGGTCGCGGGTGATGTCGAAGGCGTCGGGGTCGGTGAAGACCGCCTCGTCCCTGTTGGCGGAGTTGTAGAAGAGCAGCACCTTGTCGCCCTTGTGGTACATCCCGTGGTCCTGGGTGACGGTCCTGCGGAACTGGATCACCGGGGTGGAGTAGCGCACGATCTCGTCGCACGCCTTGACGATCCGCCCGTCGAAGTCGGCCATGAGGTGCTCGCGCTGCTCGGGATGATCGGTGAACAGCTTGAGCCCGTAGGCGATCGCGTTGCGGGTGGTCTCGCTGCCCGCCACGACCAGCAGGATGAAGAACGAGCCCAGTTCCTGGGAGGTGAGCCGCTCCTCGCCGTTGACCAGCAGGCTGACCAGGTCGCCCGTGGGGCGCTTGCGCCGCTCGTCACCGAGCGTGGCGGCCAGGCGGTTGAGCGAGTGGCCCGCGTGCAGGAGCTTGCCGAGGCCCTTGGCGACGTTCCAGCGGTTGAGGTCGGGACTGATGCCGGTGTACTCGGGGTCGGCGTTGCCGAGGATCACGTTGGTACGGCGCAGCACCATGTCATGAAATTTCGGGGGAATCCCCATCATGTCGCAGATGACGCGCACCGGAAGCCTGGCGGCGATCTGCTCGACGAAGTCGCCCGGACCCTCCTTGATCGCGGCGTCCACGATCTCGGCCGCGGCCACGGCCAGGTCGTCCTCCATCTTCGCCAGGATGCGCGGCGTGAAGGCCCTGGAGACGATCCTGCGCAGCCTGGCGTGCCGCGGGTCGTCCATATTGATCATCGAGCCAAAGTACACGGCCAGCCACCGCGGCATGTCGGGGATGCTGTTGGAGCAGGGCTCGCTGCTGAACACCCCGGCGTTGCGGCTGGCCTCGGTCACGTCGGCATGCCGTACCAGGGCGTAGTAGCCCTCGCCCGCGCCGATGAAGGGGACCACGTTCTCCTTGACGAACACCGGCCGGTCCAGCTCGCGCAGCCGCCTGAAGGCGTCCATCCGCTCGGCCTGCGGAAGTCCCCAGAACGGGATCTGCGACAGATCGATGTCCATGCCGCCATCGTTGACGCAAGTGTTCACTTACGTCAAGGGTCCACGCCGCCTCTGGAAGGGCCTTTGTCAGGCCGAGGCCAGCAGGTCCGCGGCCTTCTCGCCGATCATGACGGCGGGGGCGTGGGTGTGTCCGCGGTTGAGCGTCGGCATGATCGAGGCGTCGGCCACCCGCAGCCTCTCCACCCCACGCACTCGCAGCTCGGGGTCCACGACCGAGCCGGCGTCGGCGCCCATCCTGCAGGTGCCCACCGGGTGGTAGAGGGTCTCCGCGCGCTCGCGCACCCACTGCGCCAGCTCCTCCTCGCCGCCCTGCCCCGCGTAGGGCGCCATCGGCCCCGACACGTACGGCCTGAGCGCGCCGGTCTCGAAGATCCGCCTGGCCGTCCTCAATCCCGCCACCAGCCTGCGCAGATCGGCCTCATCCGTCAGATAGCGGGGGTCGATGGCCGCGTCGCGGCCGCTCAGCCCCACCTTTCCCCTGCTCTGCGGCTGCAGCAGCACCGCGCCGATGGTCAGCCCGTGCTCGGTGGGCGCGACGAGCCCGTGCTCGAAGAAGAACCCGGGAGCGAAGACCAGCTCGATGTCGGGCGCGGGCTCCTCGGGCGAGGTCCTGACGAAGGCGACGGCCTCGCCCACGTTCGTGGTCAGCGGGCCGTTGCGCAGCACCAGGTAGCGCAGCAGGTTCCCGAGGCTCTCCGCCGCCTTGGTGAGGGTGATCGGCTGCGGGCAGCTCATGTAGACGGCCGAGGCGAGGTGGTCCTGCAGGTTCCTGCCGACCTCGGGCAGGTCGTGGACCACCGGCACGCCGGCCTCCTTCAGCTCGCCGGCCGCGCCGACGCCCGACAGCAGCAGCAGGTGCGGGGAGCCGATCGCGCCGGCCGACAGCACGACCTCGCGCCTGGCGGTGATCCTGGCGCCGCCGTCGTGTTCGACGCCCACCGCCCTCCTGCCGTCGAAGACCACGCGCTCGACCCGCGCGCCGATGACGACGGTCAGGTTGCGCCGCCTGAGCACGGGCTTCAGGTAGGCGTCGGCGGCACTGCACCTGCGCCCGCGGTTCTGGGTGACGGGGGTGGGGCTGCAGCCCTCGTTCGACGGCCCGTTGAGCTCGTCGAGCCTGGTCATGCCCAGCTCCTCGCAGCCCTTGAGGAAGGCTCGCGTGACGGGGCTGGGGCTGCGGAGTTCGGAGACGTGCACGGGTCCCGCCGCGCCGTACACGCCGCCGGTGTTGCTGCCGACGCGGCGCTCGGCCCTGTGGAAGTACGGCAGGACGTCGTCGTAGCCCCAGCCGGGCACGCCCCACTGGTCGTAGTCGCGCCGGTGGCCGCGCACCCACATCTGGGCGTTGAGCGAGGAGGATCCGCCGAGCACGCGGCCGCGCGGCCAGTAGAGCTCGCGCCCTGCCAGCTCGTCCTGCTTGGCGGTGGAGTAGTTCCAGTCGTAGTCGGTCTTGAAGAGCTTGGCGAAGGCGACGGGCATGCGGATCTCCAGCCTGTCGTCCGGTCCGCCCGCCTCGATGAGCGCCACCCTCACCGAGGGATCCCTGGTCAGCCTGTTGGCCAGCACGCAGCCCGCCGAGCCCGCGCCGACGATCACGTAGTCATACTCCACAGGACGTGCATACGTCACCTCGCCGGGCTCGTCCATATGCATCTGTAACCTTTGTTACCTACCGGTTGGTATGTAGTTGCTGCCAAGATGGCGCGCGTAGGAGTAAGCGAGGGAGGAAGGCCTGCCATGCTCAACCTGTCGATCGTCCTCGAGGACAGCGCCCGCACCGCGCCCGACGACACGGCCGTCGTCTTCGGCGATCTGCGCCTGCCGTACTCCATGGTGGATACGATCGCCAACCAGGTGGCGAACCTGCTGGTGGCGCGCGGCGTCGGCAAGGGCGACAAGGTCGCGCTCGCATGCCCGAACGTGCCCTACTTCCCCTTCGTCTACTTCGGCATCCTCAAGGCCGGCGCGACGGTCGTGCCGCTGAACGTGCTGCTGCAGTCCAGGGAGATCGCCTACCACCTCGACGACAGCGACGCCAAGGCGTTGTTCTGCTTCGAGGGCACCCCCGAACTGCCGCTCGGCGAGCGCGGCAAGGCGGGCTTCGAGGCCGCCGAGGGGTGCGAGCACTTCTTCGTGCTGCCGGCCACGCCGCTCGCCACCGAGTCCGAGTACGGCGAGTCGATCTGGGCGGCGCTGAACGGCATGCCGGGCGAGTTCCAGACCGTGCAGACCGCTCCCGAGGACACCGCGGTCATCCTCTACACCTCCGGCACGACGGGCCAGCCCAAGGGCGCCGAGCTCAGCCACCAGAACATGCTGATGAACGCCATGGTGAGCGACGAGATGTTCCCGCGCACGCCGGGCGGCGACATCTATCTGGCCGTGCTCCCGCTCTTCCACTCCTTCGGCCAGACCGTCGTGATGAACACCGGCTTCCGCCGCCGCGGCACGCTCGTGCTCATGCCGCGCTTCGACCCGGGTGACGCCCTGGGCCTGATCCTCAAGGAGAACGTGACGTTCTTCGCGGGCGTGCCCACGATGTTCTGGGGCCTGCTCACCAAGATCCACGCCGAGGGCGGCCAGGCACCCACCACGCTCAAGCTCGCCGTGGCCGGCGGCGCCTCCTCGCCCGTCGAGGTGCTGCGCGACTTCGAGCAGACCTTCGGCATCGGCATCCTCGAGGGGTACGGCCTGTCGGAGACCTCCCCCGTGGCCAGCTTCAACCAGCTCGGCAGGCCGACCAAGCCGGGCACCATCGGCACGCCCATCTGGGGCGTGGAGATGAGGCTGATCGACAGCGACTGGAAGACGATCGAGGGCGAGGGCCCCGGCGAGATCGCCATCCGCGGCCACAACATCATGAAGGGCTACTACAACAGGCCCGAGGCGACCGCCGAGGTCATGAACGACGGCTGGTTCCGCACCGGCGACATCGCCACCCGCGACGCCGACGGCTACTACGCCATCGTCGACAGGGCCAAGGACATGATCATTCGCGGCGGGTTCAACGTGTATCCGCGCGAGATCGAGGAGGTCCTGATGACCCATCCCGCGGTCTCACTGGCCGCGGTCGTGGGGGTCCCGCACGACTCGCACGGCGAGGAGGTCAAGGCGTACATCATCCTGAACGCGGGCGCCTCGATCACCGCGGACGAGCTGGTGGCCTGGTGCAAGGAGAACATGGCCGCCTACAAGTACCCCCGCGTCGTCGAGTTCCGCGAGAACCTGCCGATGACCGCCACCGGCAAGATCCTCAAGCGCGAGCTGCGCTGACGCCACGCCGTCCGGCCACGGTCCCGCGAGCCTCCGGCACGCTCGGCGACATCGGGGGTGATATCTTCCCTAGTGCAATACTTGCACGAGATAAGGAACCCCCGATGGAACCGAGCGCGGTCTTCCGGCACTACCTCAGCGCGGTGGTCCTGCACAGCCTGGCCAGCGCCGAATCGGCGGGGCTCAACGCCACCGACCTCTACGCGCTCAACACGCTGGAGCTGTCGGGCCCGCTCACGTCGGGCGAGTTGGCCGCGCGCGCGGGGCTCACCACGGGCGCGACCACCAGGCTGATCGACCGGCTGGAGCAGAGCGGGTACGTCCGGCGGGTGGCGGATCCCACCGACCGGCGCAAGGTGATCGTCGAGGCCTCCGGCAGGCCCGCACGGCTCGACGAGGCGCTCAAGGGGGCCAGGCAGCGGCTGGCGGAGCTGCTCGGCGACTACACCGACGAGCAGCGAGCGACGCTGTTCGACTACTTCGACAAGGCCGCGAACGCCTTTCAGGAGGCCACCGACGAGCTCACCTCAGGCCGGGGGTAGGGCGCCCCCTACCCCCGACATGGGTGCGCGCAGGGCTGATCGGGGCATGCGCGCGCGTGAACACTGGGTGCATGGTCACCACACTCTCGGCACTCGAACCCGTCCCCGCTCCCGTCAGGGCCTCCGCCACCCTCTGGTTCGCCGCCGTCGGCGCGGGCGCCTTCGAGGCCGCCCTCGCCGTCGGGCAGGCGCTGTCCGCCGGCGCGCCCTTCTCCGATCTCGCCGGTGGCCTCGCGTTCCGGCTGGCGGTGTTCGCCGGCGCCGTCTTCCTGGCGGTGTGCCTGCGCCAGGGCCGCCCATGGGCCAGGGTCGCGCTGGCGCTCACGCTCGGCGTCTTCGGCACGCTGTCGCTGGTGATCGAGCCCATCCGGTGGCTGCTCGCGGGCAACTCCGTCGTCGAGTTCTACGCCTCGGCCGACGCGATGACGTACGTGTTCACCGCGAGTCGCATTCTGCACCTGGCGGCCGTTCTGGGAGCGATGGTGCTGATGTTTAGTTCTGCGGCGAACGCGTACTTCCGTGAAAGATGATGATGACCTGTATGGTTTGCGGTCATGCAGAATCGTCTGACCGGAATGCTGGTCGGTGCCGTTTTCGGTGCGGTATTCGTGATCGTCAACGCGCCCGGGCCCCTCGGCTCCGTGATCGCGACCGTCCTCCGCGTGGCCGCGGCCCTCGCCGCGGCGTATGCGATCTTCCTGTGGTTCAGCGCCGGTCGGCGCATCAGGTCGGGCGCGCAGCCTCCCCAGCCGCCCGCGGGGGGCACCATGTACGGCCGCGGCTACCTGCTGATCGTCGCCGCGGAGGCCGTCCTGCTGTTCGGCGGCCTGCAGGTGCTGCGCGTGATGGAGCGCCCCGCGGAGACCAACGTCGCGTGGATCGCCCTGATCGTGGGCCTCCACTTCGTCGCGCTGGCTCCGGTGTGGAAGGAGCCCAGCATCATGATTCCCGGCGTGGTCCTGACCGTCCTGGGGATCGTCGGCCTGGCCATGTCGTTCACCTCCGCCCTGGCATGGGTTCCGTTCGTCAGCGGCGTGCTGTCGGGCGTGACGCTCCTGTCGGGCAGCATCACCTACGCCAGAAGGGGACTGGCCGCGCTCTCCCCCACCCCGTGACGCGCGAGGACCGCGTCGCCCGCCGGGCGACGCGGTCCTCGCGATGTGCCGGTCAGGGCCAGTCGACGGAGGGACGCAGCGGCACGTGCGCGCCGCCCTCCCTGTCGAGCTTGACGCCGAGGACCTGGTGCAGCTGGACCTTGTTGCGCTCGAAGCCGACGATGCAACCGGCCATGTAGAGCCGCCAGACCCTGGCCGTGCCCTGGCCGACCTCCTGGAGGGCGTCCTCCCAGTTGTCGTCCAGGTTGTCGCACCAGAACTTCAGCGTGCGGGCGTAGTGCTCGCGCAGGTTCTCCTCGTGGCGGACCTCGAAGCCGGTGTTCTCCATCATCGAGATGAGGTAGCCGGCCGACTCGAGCTCGCCGTCGGGGAAGACGTAGCGGTTGATGAAGCCGCCCTTGTTGATCGTCTTCTCGGTGCTGGTCGGGCGGGTGATGCAGTGGTTGAGCAGCCGCCCGCCCGGCCTGAGCTTGCCGTACAGGCCGGCGAAGTAGCCGGCCAGCTGGTCCTTGCCGATGTGCTCGGTGAGCCCGATGGAGCTGACCGCGTCGAAGTCGCCCTCGGGGACGTCGCGGTAGTCCATGAAGCGGACCTCCGCCAGATCCTGCAGGCCCGCGTCCACGATCGCCTTCTGCGCCCACTCCGCCTGCTGCCTGGACAGCGTGACCCCGAGCGCCTTGACGCCGTACTCGCGGGCGGCGTGCATGACCATGCCGCCCCAGCCGCAGCCGACGTCGAGCAGACGCATGCCGGGCTTGAGGTCCAGCTTCCTGGCCACCAGGTCGAACTTCGTGTACTGCGCCTCTTCGAGGGTCGCGTCCTCGCGAGGGAAGACCGCGCAGGTGTAGGCCATGGAAGGGCCGAGCACCCACTCGTAGAAGCGGTTGGACACGTCGTAGTGGTGGTGGATCGCCTCGGCGTCACGCTGCTTGGCGTGGCGCGAGCCGAGCCTGGCCAGGGTGCTCCTGCGCATCTCCTGAGGCGGCGGAGGAACGCGCATCAGCAACGGCTTGGTGCCGAGAGCCCGCACGGCGTCGACCTTCTCGGCGAGGGTCAGGTCATTGGTGGTGATGTTCCACATGCGGTCGAGCAGGGTGTACATGTCGCCGTGAACGTCGATGTGTCCCGACACGTACGCCCTGGCCAGGCCGAGCTCTCCCGGCGCCTGGGCCAGGTAGGCCACGGCGATGGGGGACTTCACCTCGATGCGCACGTCGGCGCCGTCGGGACCGGCCTTGCTACCGTCGTAGGCCATGAACGCGATGTTGGTGTTCGCGCCAACGATCTTCTCAAAGATGCTCGCCAGAGCCATCTCTCACCTTCCCCGCACACACTTGTCGTACAGGTCCAGCAGGCGACCGTTCGGGTCGTATTCCCGCTTGACCGGCCAGTAAGCATCGCCGTTGTACAGCTGCCAGAACTGCTCACGGGCATAGAAAGAGGTCGAGTAGAGCGACTTGTGCCCGTCGAGGTCGTGCACTTCGTTCTCGATCAGCCTGTTGTAGTAACCGTCGAACTGTCCGCGCGGCAACGGGACCAGGCCCCAGAAGCCGAAGTTGACGTAGAGCTTTCCCGTCTCCAACGGGTACAGCGGCCACTCACTCGACGATCGGAGAGGACACATCCACACCGGGGTCATGCCGACCTTGGCGTGGAAGAACTCGAGGAACTCCGCGCCCCTCTCCACCGGCGTCTCGACGTCCTGGATGACCGACTCCTGGACCGGGGCGTCGCGCCACCTGTCGACCCTCGCGACCACGCCGTACTTGCGGTCGAGGGCGACGAGCTTGCGGTAGACGTCCGAGCGCATCCACTTGCGCGGCATCAGCGACCGCACCAGCGGCTGCTGGACGCCGAACGCCCGCGAACACCAGAACCAGTCGGTGTCCCAGCGCCAGAGGTAGTCGCGCACGGTCAGCCAGTCGCGGCCCCTCTTCTGGATCGACTGGTAGTAGATGCGCATCCCCGTGTAGTCGGAGGTGTACGGGGCGCGCTCGGCGAACCGGCCGAGCGTGATGTACATCTCCGACGGGTCGAAGAACACGCCGTCCACGAAGTCGACAGGCTCCCCGTCGTGCACCATCTGCTCGCAGATCTCCTGCATGGCCAGCATGCACTTGGCGGCGTCGGTGAAGCGCAGATGGGTCAGCCGCACGTACGGCTGGACCTTCCTGAGCCTGATCCGGATCCTGAGCGCGTAGCCGAGCGTGCCGTAGGAGTTGGGGAAGGCCCTGAACAGGTCGCGGTGCTCGTTGTCGTCGCGAGCGACCACGATGCGCCCTTCGCCGGTCAGGATCTCCAGCTCCTCGACCGACTCGTGCGGCAGGCCGTCCCTGAAGCTGCTCGACTCGATGCCGAGCCCGGTCACCGCCCCCCCGAGCGTGATCGTCTTCAGCTGCGGCACGACGTACGGCATGAGGCCGTGCGGCAGCGTGGCATCGACGAGGTCCTCGTAGGTCGTCATGCCCTGGACCTCGGCGGTCATGCTGACCGGGTCCACGCTGATGACCTCGTCGAGGTCGCGGGCCGACAGCTTGGCGGCCTTGCCCGAATCGCGGAACCTGAACAGGTTCGAGGTCGCCTTGGCCAGCCGAGGAGCGGCGTCCGCGGGAATCTCGGCATAGGACTGCCTGATCTGTTCGACGGCCCGCTGGTGTGCCGACATCGTTGTCACAGAAACACCCCCAGAAGCTGTGGTCGAGATCGTCCGTAAGACCGTATCTCTCCAAATCAGCCTCGAACAGGTCGGGGTCGTTAAACGCTCGAAAACTTCCTATCGTCCCAGGTGAAGCCGCTATCGACCGGCGAACCGACAGGAAACTCTACTTACCAGATACGCCCCTTCTGCGGACCTGCGCCGACACGCCGTTGACGACGTTGATGATCTTCGTTCCGTCGAGCGCGGCAGCCAGGTTGGCAAGGACGGCGGAGACGAGCCGTCCTGTCGTCTGGGGTGTGACGCCCGCCACGTGCGGCGAGAGGAGCACGCTCTCCAGGTCGCGCAGCGGGTCCCCGTCCGGCAGCGGCTCGCTCTCGAAGACGTCGAGCGCCGCGCCCGCCAGGTGTCCCTCGCGCAGCGCGTCGACGAGCGCCCGCTGGTCGACGACGCCTCCGCGGGCGGCGTTGACCAGCAGGGCGCCCTTCTTCATCGAGGCGGGGTCGACGAGCCCGCGCGTCTCGTCGGACAGGGCGATCACCACGACCAGCACGTCGGAGGTGGCCACGACCTCCTCGAGCGGAGCGTGACCCGCCCCGCGCGGCGTCCGCGTCCAGTGCGAGACCTGGCAGCCGAACGCCTCGAACAGGCGGGCGCAGCGCTCGCCGATCGGGCCGTAGCCCACGATGCCCACGCGGGAGCCGGACAGCTCACGGGGGCCGAGGTCGAGCTGCGGCCACCGGCCGGCGCGGACGGCCGCGTCGGCGGCGGGCAGGCGGCGGGCCAGGGCCAGGGCGGCGCCCACGCACCACTCGGCCACCGCCGTCGCGCTGACCCCCGCGGTGTTGGCCAGCGGGACCCCCGCCGCCGCCAGCGCGGCCAGGTCGTGTCCGTCGACGCCCACGGAGGGCTGCTGGACGAAGGCCAGCCGCGGGGCCGCGGCGACCGCGGCCGCGTCCATGGCGAGGCTGCCACTCCAGTCGCCGAGCACGATCTCGGCGTCCGGGAGGGCGGCCTCCATCGCGGCCCTGTCGCGCGCGGTCACGAGCGTGACGCCGTCGCCGAGCGGGGCGAGCAGGCCGCGAAGCGCGTCGGGCGGCAGGGGCGCGAGCGCCAGCAGGTTCCAAGGAGTCATGAGGCCGACCCTAGGACGGCGCCGGGACCTTGACCACGCCCGCGGCGAGGCTCCGCCGGGGTGCCGGACCCCTACCGCGTCAGGAGCCCGGCGTGAAGCTGCCCATCACCTGGCGCATCATCCGGCCGTGGCGCCGCCACTGCTCCTCGGCGACCGTCCACGACACCACGTACGCCGTGTCACCCGCCACCATCGCGCGCCGTACCTCGTGGTAGACCCGTCCCTCGGCCGCCCACGGGTGCCCGGGAGCGGCGGTCCAGGTGAACTCCCAGTCCACCGCGCCCTGTGGGGCGGTCTTGCGGCGCACGGTCCGCACGTCCGCGGCCCCGGTCATGCTCTCCTCGGCGTCGCGCAGGATCTGGTGCGGATCGAGCGTGGCGTACTGCTCCTCGACGCCGAGGTGGGCCGAGCGGTCGGGGCGGGTCCACTGCGTGTAGGCCTGGGAGCGGGCCCCCTTCCACCTGGTCGGCCGCTGGATCGACCAGCCGTCGGGCGAGGTCCACAGCCGGGTCAGGGCGACGGGCGTCCTGGAGACCGCCGGGGTGGGGGTGGGCGATGGCGTCGCCGGGGAGGCAGGGTTGGCGGGCGTCGAGGCCGGCGTGACGGCCTTGGTCTGCGGCAGGCGCGCGCTGCCCTGCGCCGCCTCGGGGGAGAGCTTCAGATAGGCGCCGGCGCCGACGGTCACGACCAGGATCGCCGCCGCGGCCGCCATCAGCGTCGTTCGGCTGCCGCGCCTGCGTGAGGACGGCCGCTCGTCATCGTCGTCGTCGTGCTTGGCGGCCTGCTGCTCGCCGATCGAGAGGAGCAGCGCGTCGGCCTCGGCCGCGCTCAGCCGCTCCTCCGGCTCCTTCTTCAGCAGCCCCTTCAGCACGGGATGCAGCGCGGGAGGGATCCTGCGGTAGTCGGGCTCCTCTCCGAGCAGCGCCGACAGGGTGGCCATCGGCTCGCCCCGTTCGAACGGCGAGCGTCCGGTGAGCGCGGCGTAGAGGGTCGCGCCGAGCGACCACAGGTCGGAAGGGGGGCCGATGTCCTCGAGGCCGCGGACCCGCTCGGGCGCGAGGAAGGCGGGCGACCCCGTGACCATGCCGGTCCTGGTGAGGGAGCTGTCACCCTCGGCTGTGGCGATGCCGAAGTCGGTCAGGACGGCGCGGCCGTCGTCGCACAGCAGGATGTTGCTCGGCTTGACGTCGCGGTGCAGGATGCCGACCTCGTGGGCGGCCTTGAGCGCCGACAGCACCTGGCGGCCGACTGCTGCGGCCTCCCTGATCGGCAGCGCGCCGTGGGTGGCGACGACCTCGTCGAGGGCGGGCGCGCGCACCAGCTCCATGATGATCCACGGGCGGCCGTCCTCCTCCACGACGTCATAGACGGCCACGACGCTCGGGTGGTTGAGCCTGGCCGCCGTGCGCGCCTCGCGGGCGGTGCGCATCAGGTGGCGCTCCCTGTCGGACTTGGACAGCCCGGGCGGGAGTAACACCTCCTTGATCGCTATCGACCGGTTCAGCAGCGTGTCGTGGCCCTCCCAGACCACGCCCATGCCGCCCCTGCCGAGTTCTGTGGCCAGGCGGTAGCGATGGGCGACCAGCTGATCGGATTCCGAAGCCATAAGGCGCAAGTTTCCCATACCGGTGACAAGCGTGCGGGCGGTCCGCCGGACAGGGCGGTGTGTCGATCTTACGGGGGCTGTCGCGGCGCGGCCGCACCGAATAAAGTTCTTGAACATGACTCAGGGACCGCTGGCAGGAGTGAAGGTGCTGGAGCTGGCCGGGCTCGCGCCCGGCCCCTTCGCCGGGATGATGCTCGCCGACCACGGGGCCGAGGTGCTGCGCGTCGACAGGGTGTCGGCCGTCTCCGAACGGCCCCGCACGGACGTGATGGACCGCGGCAAGCGCACGATCGGGCTCGACCTGAAGTCGGCGGAGGGTGTGGCGGCCTTCAAGGAGCTGGCCGCGACCGCCGACGTGGTCATCGAGGTCTTCAGGCCCGGCGTGGCCGAGCGCCTGGGCATCGGCCCCGGCGACCTGCACGCGGTCAACGAGCGCCTGGTCTACGGCAGGATGACCGGCTGGGGGCAGGACGGCCCCCTGGCCACGACCGCGGGCCACGACATCGACTACATCGCGATCTCGGGCGTGCTGTCCATGCTCGGGCGCGCGGGCGACAAGCCCACGCCGCCGATCAACATCCTCGGCGACTTCGCCGGTGGCGGCCTCATGCTCGCGTACGGCGTGCTGCTGGCCCTGTTCGAGCGCGAGAGGACCGGCAGGGGCAGGGTCGTCGACGCGGCGATGGTGGACGGCGCGGCCATGCTGTTCGCGATGTTCTACCGGTCGGGTTGGGGTCCGCGCGGCACCAACCTGCTCGACACGGGGGCGCCCTTCTACGACACCTACGAGACCGCCGACGGCGGCTTCATGGCGCTCGGCGCGCTGGAGCCGCAGTTCTGGGCGGAGTTCGTGACCAGAACGGGCCTCGACGACCTGCCCGACAGGGGCGACCCCGCCCAGTGGCCCGCGCTGAGGCTCCGCCTGGAGGCGGCGTTCAAGCAGCGGACGAGAGCCGAGTGGGAGGCGGTCTTCGAGGGCTCGGACGCGTGCGTCTCACCCGTGCTGTCCATGGCGGAGGCCGCAGCGCACCCGCACAACACCGCGCGCGGCACGTTCACCACGGTCGGCGAGGTCACCCAGCCCACACCCGCCCCCCGCCTGCTGGGCACCCCCGAGCCCGACCTGTCCCCCGCCACCAGGCTGGAGGACCTGACGGCGTGGGGACTGGACGAGGAGCGGGCGGCCAAGCTCAGGCAGGCGGGTGTGCTGGCGTGAGGGCGCCGTAGTCCTTCGGCTCGAACGTGTCGTGCATGCCGAGGTTGCCGCCGCCTCGCCTGGTGATCGCCCTGGTGAGGCGGGTGGGCAGACTGGTGAACAGTCGCGCGCCGTTGATCAGCGCCCACACCTCGGCCCCGCTGCCGGGGATGAGGCGCTTGGCGGCGGTCATCGCGAAGTCGCGGCTGCGCCGTACGTACTCCGACATTTCGCTCTCGTAGGCGGCGAAGGCGCGGCTGTGGTCGCCCCTCGCCGCTCCCTGCCCGCCCGCCAGCTCCTTCGCCAGCTCGCCCGCCAGCACGTAGGCGCCCACGACCGCGATGCTCGTGCTGCCGCCGACCGCGGGACCCGGGCAGTAGCCCGCGTCGCCGACCAGCGTGACCCTGCCGCGTGACCACGTGTCCATGCGCAGCTGGGTGACGGAGTCGAAGTAGAACACCTCGGCGCGGTCCATCTCGTCGAGCAGCCTGGGCGTCTCCCAGCCCAGGTCCGCGAACTGCTCGCGCAACAGCTCCTTCTGCCGCGCGGTGTCGCGGTAGTGGTAGTCGAGCTGCCCGGCGGGCCGCATGAAGAAGAAGGCGCGGGCGTCGTCCATGTGGCGGGCGCTGTAGACGCCGACCATCCTGCCGACGGTGGGCATCCCTGCCATCCGGTCGCCGAGGTCGAGGTAGTTGGGGATGGTGGCGACCGCGATGTAGGCGCCGAGCCAGTGCGTGAAGCTCGACTCGGGACCGAAGACCAGCCGCCGCACGTTGGAGTGCAGGCCGTCGGCGCCGATCACCAGGTCGAAACGGCGCGGCGCGCCCCGCTCGAAGGTGACCTCGCCGTCGTCGGAGATCGAGGTGATGGAGTCGCCGAAGACGTACTCCACGTCGTCCTTGGTGGCGTCATAGAGGACCTCACTGAGGTCGTCGCGCATGATCTCGACGTGCCTGGCCGAGATTCCCCCCATCAGCCTGGAGACCTGGATGTTCACCGGCTTGGCGGTGCCCCGCCTGATCATCGTGATCCACTCGGTGCCCGTCTTCCTCTCCATGATCGCGTCGAGCGCGCCCATGCGCTCGACGATGTCCATGGCCGGCTTGAACAGGTCGACCGCGTGACCGCCCGACTTGCGCAGGGTGGGCGCCTTCTCCACGACGGTCGGGGTGAAGCCGTGCCGCTTCAGCCAGTAGGCCAGCACGGGGCCGGAGACGCTCGCTCCGGAGATGAGGATGTTCATGGAGTCTCCTTACTTATCGATAAGTAAACAATACGTCTTTACCGATCGATAAGTAAGCTGAGTGGCCGTGGCACGAGGAAAGACCAGAGAACGCATCCAGCAGGTGGCCCGCGAGCTGTTCATCGCGCAGGGCGTGCAGCGGACCAGCCTTCAGGAGATCGCCGACCGGCTCGGCATCACCAAGCCGGCGCTCTACTACCACTTCGCCTCACGCGAGGAGCTGGTGCGCAGCATCATCGTGCCGCTGATCGAGGAGGGCAGGGCGTTCCTCGAGGAGGCGACGGCCCGCGGGGACATGGAGCCCAGGGCGCTGCTGGAGGGCTACTTCGACTTCCACTACCGCCATCGCGACATCATGATGCTCGCGGTACGGGAGATGACGACGCTGAACGACCTCGGGCTGCTGGAGATCGTGACCGGCTGGCGGGAGCGGCTCGGCGAGATGCTCGTCGGCGCCGACGCGCCCCTGGCCGCGCAGGTGGGGGCGGTGGTGGCACTGGGCGGGCTCGCCGACTGCACCTGGACCTTCGCCGACCTGCCCGCCGAGCTCGTGCGCCCGCCCGCCGTCGACTCCGCCATGGCCGCCCTCGGCCTCTAGCCCCTTCACCGAGCACGGAGCCGTCATAGGAGTTGTCTGGAATGTAGTATATGTACTACGTTTTCGAGCATGGATACTGTGGTGAGCGTCCGCGGACTGCGGATGTCGTACGGCAAGCGCGAAGTCCTGCGCGGCGTCGACCTGGACGTGCGGCGGGGCGAGACCATGGCGCTCCTCGGGCCCAACGGCGCGGGCAAGACGACCACAATCGAGATCCTCGAAGGCTTCAGGCACCGCATGGGCGGCGAGGTCCAGGTGCTCGGCGAGGACCCCGCCAAGGGCGACGACAGCTGGAGGGCCAAACTGGGCGTGGTGCTGCAGGACTGGCGCGACCACCCCCGCTGGCGGGTCGCCACGCTGGTCGACCACATCGCCGCGCACTACCCCGACCCCTGGGACACCGGCGAGCTGCTGCGGGCGCTCGGCCTGGCCGGGCAGGCGGCCGCCAAGGTCGGTCAGCTGTCCGGCGGCCAGCGGCGCAGGCTCGACGTGGCGCTCGGCATCGTCGGCAGGCCGGAGCTGCTCTTCCTCGACGAGCCGACCACGGGCTTCGACCCTGAGGCGCGCAGGGAGTTCCACGACCTGATCGAGGGCCTCGACACGACGATCGTGCTCACCACGCACGACCTGGCGGAGGCCGAGAAGCTGGCCGACCGCATCGCCGTCCTGGTGAAGGGACGGATCGCGGTGTTCGGCACGCCCGCCGAGCTGGCCGACGCCGTGCAGGCGCCCTCCCTGGTGCGCTGGAGGGACGGGGCCGAGCAGACCGGCGAGCCCTCCGAGCTGGCCTGGCGGCTGCACCAGCAGTACGGCGGGCCCGTCCCCGGACTGGAGATCAGGCGCCCGACTCTCGAGGAGAGCTACCTCAACCTGGTGGAAAGGAGCGCGGCATGAACACGTTGACGCTGGGAGTGAGGCGCGGCCTCATCGAGCAGGCCTCGATCATGCGGGACGGCAAGGAGCTCGGCGGTCAGCTCGCCGGCATGGTGACGTTCGTCCTGCTGATGCTGTGGATCGGCGACAACCCCGCCGGTGGCGGGATCGGGATGAGCGCCTTCATGGCGGTCGGCTTCATCGCCTTCACCGTGTTCTCCGCGGGCACGATGTCGCTGCCGACGCTGATCGCCGCCGACAGGGAGGAGGGCGCGCTGCTGCGGCTGCGCGCGCTGCCGAAGGGCATGCCCGTGTACGTCACGGGCAGGGCGGTCTCGCTGCTGGTGCACATCGTCGCGAACTCGGCGCTCATGATGGCCCTCGGCGCCGCGCTCGGCGGGCTGGGAGCGCCCTCCGACTGGCCGACGCTGCTGTGGGCGCTCGGGCTCGGCGCGCTCGCGGTGGTCCCGCTCGGCACGGCGATCGGCGCCATGCTGCCGACCGCGAAGGCCGCGGCCGCGATCATCGGACTGCCGACGATGCTCCTGATGATCATGTCGGGGGTGATGATCCCGCTGCGGATGATGCCCGAGGCGGTGCAGTGGATCGCGCAGGCCTTCCCGCTCTACTGGCAGGGCCACGCGCTCCGGGCGGCCTTCTTCGACTCCGCGGCGGGCGAGCTGCACCGAACGTGGGAGCTCGGCACCGCGGCGACGGTGATGGGGGCGTGGGCGGTGGCCGGTATGGTGCTGGCACCGTGGCTGCTGCGCAGGGTCACTCGCAAGTGAGGATTCCCGGTGTCGAACGAGGTCGTCTACAACAGGATCCCGATGCTCAGGGCCGAGCGAGGGATCTCCCGCAAGGACCTGGCCGCGGCGCTGGGTGTGCACTACCAGACGGTCGGCTACCTGGAACGCGGCGAGTACAGCCCCTCGCTCTTCCTCGCGCTGAAGATCGCCGAATATTTCGAGGTGCCGGTGGAGGTCGTCTTCTCCCTCCATCCGTTCGCCAGGCTGGGGTCATGATGGGAACGTGGGAGAAACGGCGCGAGCGCCTGGAGAACATGCCGGCGAGCCGGCTGTGGTCGACCAGGCCCGCCCGGCGCCGCCTGGTCGTGGTCGCCGCGGCGGCGCTCGTGGTGCTGTGGGCAGGGCTGGTGATCATCGCCCGCCACGCGCCGAGCGACCTGGCCCGCAACGTCTACCTGTCGATGTTCGGGATCAGCCTGCTGGTCGGCCTGCCCGTGGTCGGCTGGCTCCACACGGCCACCAGGGGTGTGCTGTACCTGCCCGAGCGGCTGCTCGACGAGCGGCAGCTGCACGACCGGCGCAGGGCCTACACCTCCGCCCACCGCGCCACCAGCCTGGTGCTCGGCTCGCTGTTCGTGCTGGCCAACTTCTGGAGCTACGGGGATCGGCTCACGCTGACCGTGCCGACGGCCCTGGTGGCGCCGCTGGCACTGACGCTGTTCGTGACGCACTACACGATCCCGCTGCTCATCGCGGCCTGGACCGTGGCTGACCCGCCCGATGACGACGACGAGTGATCCCCGCACGGTACGGGGACACCCGGGCTGAAGCTCGGCACGCCCGCCCCGTCGCCCTCGCCTGCGGCCGCGGGGCCGGGCCTCACACCGCGACGTAGAGATCGGCTCCCGCCGGGTGGTGCACCTCCAGGTCGGTGGTGAACGACCTGGCCGGGGTGCCGCCGGACTCGGTGTGCTTCCACACCCGCTGCCACGCGTCGACGATGGCCTGCGGCATCTGCCCCCTGGCCTCCACCTTCAGGGCTTTTCCCGCGGGCACCCGTACCGCCACCATGCCCTCGGGCAGCCGTGGAACGGTCCGCACGCCGACCCCGACGATCTGCGTGTACGCGCCGTGGTGATCGCTCTCGTAGTCGGTCAACACCGCGTAAAGGTTTTCGTCCAGGCGACCCGGCACGTGCGCGAAGGCCCCGGGCGCCCCCGCCCGCTGCCACAGCCCCGGCAGCCTCGCCCTCGACGGGTCCATCTCATCGGCGTTCGTGGTCCGTACGGCAAGCCCCACGACCAGCAGCTCCGACCGCTCAACGACGTCCAACGCGTCCTCCATCCCCCAGAGCCATCCCGCAGATCATATGGCCATCGAAAGCGGGAAAGACCCTTGGTGAACCAGTCGGCGCATGCCCCGTCCACCTGCGCGGCATGTCCGGTTTTCGCAAGTAGGATGGACGAACGTGAAGTTTCTCAACGGACTCGAGCCGTCATACGACCTGACCTACAGCGACGTGTTCATGGTCCCGTCGCGGTCCTCGATCGGCTCCAGGCTCGCGGTCGACCTGTCGACCAACGACGGCACGGGTACCACCCTGCCCCTCGTGGTCGCCAACATGACGGCGGTCGCGGGCCGTCGCATGGCCGAGACCGTCGCCCGCAGGGGCGGCATGGCGGTCATCCCGCAGGACATCCCGATCGACGTGGTCGCCGACGTCGTCGACTGGGTGAAGAAGCGTGACCTCGTGCATGACACGCCGCTCACGCTCACCCCGCACGACACCGTCGGCGAGGCGCTGGCGCTGCTGCCGAAGCGGGCGCACGGCGCGGTCATCGTCGTCGACTGGGACAACCGCCCCGTCGGGGTGGTCACCGAGGCCGACTGCCACGGGGTCGACATGTTCACCCAGCTCTCGCAGGTGATGTCGGCCCACCTGCTCACGCTGCCCGCGGGACTCGATCCCCGCGAGGCCTTCGACATGCTGCACGAGGGCCGTCACCGCCTGGCGCCCATCGTCGACGGCGAGGGCCGCCTCGTCGGCATCCTGACCCGCACCGGCGCGCTGCGCGCCACCCTCTACCAGCCCGCGCTCGACGCCAGGGGCAGGCTGCGCGTCGCGGCCGCCGTCGGCGTCAACGGCGACGTGGCCGCCAAGGCCAAGGAACTGCTCGACGCGGGCGTCGACTGCCTCGTCGTCGACACCGCCCACGGCCACCAGGAGAAGATGATCTCCGCGCTGCGCGCCGTCAGGGCGCTCGACCCCGGCGTGCCCGTCGCCGCCGGCAACGTGGTGACGGCCGAGGGCGTCCGCGACCTGGTCGACGCCGGCGCCGACATCCTCAAGGTGGGCGTCGGCCCCGGCGCCATGTGCACCACCAGGATGATGACGGGCGTGGGCAGGCCACAGTTCTCCGCCGTCCTCGAGTGCGCTGCCGAGGCGCGCCGCCTCGGCCGGCACGTGTGGGCCGACGGAGGGGTACGGCACCCGCGCGACGTGGCCCTCGCGCTGGCCGCGGGCGCGGCCAACGTCATGATCGGCTCGTGGTTCGCCGGCACCTACGAGTCGCCGGGCGACGCCCGCACCGACGCCGACGGGCGCAAGTACAAGGAGAACTTCGGGATGGCCTCGGCGCGGGCCGTACGGCTGCGCACCGCCGAGGACAGCCCCTTCGAACGGGCCCGCAAGGCGCTGTTCGAGGAGGGCATCTCCACCTCCCGCATGTACCTCGACCCGCAGCGGCCCAGCGTCGAGGACCAGATCGACGCGATCGTGGCGGGCCTGCGCTCCTCGTGCACCTACGCGGGCGCGACGAACCTGGAGGAGTTCCACGAGCGGGCCGTGGTCGGCATCCAGAGCTCGTCCGGCTACACCGAGGGCATGCCGCTGCACCAGAGCTGGTAGGCGGCGGCCTCCGTGAAGGCGCCGACACCGACGCCGCGCGGGGCCAGCTCCACCGCCAGCGCCTCGCACAGGCTCTCGACGGCGGCCTTCATGGCGGCGTCGAGAGCGTGGCGGGCCTCCTCGGGCACGAGAACGGCGATCGACGAGCCGCCGCCCATCAACGGCAGCAGCCGCCTGATCACCGTGGTGACGCCGGTGAAGTTCTCCTCGACCAGAGCACGTTCCGCCCCGGCCGTCACCGACTCGAACGGCGCCATCGTCGTCCCCGTCGCGGCGGCGACCAGCAGGTCGATCCTGCCGTGACGCTCCTCGACGGCCGTCGCCAGCACGTTGAGCGCCATCGGATCGGCCAGGTCCAGCGTCAGGGCCAGATCGGCGGCCTGCCTCACCCCCGGCGCAGGACCGGCGACCACGAGAGTCGCGCCCAGCTCCGCGAGCGTCTCGGCGACGCGCCCCGCCGCGCCGGTGATCACAGCGACTCGTCCGCTCAGCGAGGTGGCCATGCGATCAGTTCACCACGGACCGGCGCGGCCGGCCACGATCCGCCCGCGGGCGGGGCGCGTTCTCCGGCCGCGTGGCGGGCTGCCATAGAGTCTGTCCGTCAGAAGACATCCACCAAGGAGAACATCGTGGCACTCGAGAAGCCGGAGATCGATTTCCCGGAGGGCAACCCGCCCGCCGACCTGGAGATCGTCGACATCGTTGAGGGGGACGGCCCCGAGGCCAAGGCTGGACACAGCGTCCAGGTGCACTACGTCGGCGTCTCCTTCTCCTCGGGCGAGGAGTTCGACTCGTCTTGGAACCGCGGCACGCCGTTCGAGTTCCCGCTCGGCGGTGGCCGCGTCATCGCGGGCTGGGACCAGGGCGTGGCGGGGATGAAGGTCGGGGGGCGGCGCAAGCTCGTCATCCCGCCGCACCTCGGCTACGGCGACCGCGGCGCCGGCCGGGCCATCAAGCCGGGCGAGACGCTCATCTTCGTCGTCGACCTGCTCGGCGTGCGCTGACCCGCACACCACGTGGGGTACGGCCCGCCGTACCCCACACTCCCCGCCCGACCCTCGCCCGGCGCCCTCGCCCCCGGCTGCTCGGCACCCTTTGCCCCCAACTGCCTGGCACCCTTTGCCCCCGGTTGCCGGCGCCCTTGCCCTCGGCGGGGGCCAGGTCCCCGACCCACGCGTGCCCCAGCGGGAAGGCGGACCGCACCCCCGGAAACCCCAGCCGCACGCAGACGGGCCGGGCCGCATCCCACCCCGGAAATCCCTGCCGCACGCAGACGGGCAGGGCCGCACCTCAGCCCGGAAACCCCAGCCGCACGCAAACGGGCAGGGCCGCACCTCAGCCCGGAAACCCCAGCCGCACGCAAACGGGCAGGGCCACACCTCACCCCGGAAACCCCAGCCGCACGCAGACGGGCAGGAAGCACCCCATCACGCGCGTGGCACCCACCGCCTGACGCCGGTAAACACCGGCCGCACGCAGGCGGACAGGGCCGAACCCCACCGGCCGCCCCAGCGAACCGTCACGGCCGGGAGCGCATCGCACGTGCCACACGCCGGGCAACCCGGCCGTACCCCGCTCCGGAACCCCGGCCGCGCACCGGCAGCAGGGCCCGCCCTCTCAGGGGCAGGGCAGGCGCGACTTTTGTCGGTTCCGTAGGGCAACATAAGCGGTGTGCTACTGATCGACGTCGTCCGCGTCTCCGAGGCCGTGGCCAGGACCTCCGCCCGGCTGGGCAAGATCGGTCACCTGGCCGAGCTACTGGGCCGGGTCGGCGCCGACGAGGCGGAGATCGCGATCGCGTACCTGTCCGGTGAGCTCCCCCAGCGCCAGATCGGGGTCGGCTGGCGCACGCTGCAGGACCCGCCCTCGCCCAAACTCGTCGCCACCGCCACCCTCACCGACGTCGACGCCCTCCTGACCCGCATCAAGGCCGTCTCGGGCCCCGGTTCGCAGGCCGCGCGCAAGGCCATGGTCGAGGAGCTGTTCACCGCCGTCACGAGCCAGGAGCAGTCCTTCCTGCTGCGGCTGCTCTCCGGCGAGCTGCGACAGGGCGCGCTCGACGGCGTCATGATCGAGGCCATCGCGAAGGCCTCAGACGCGGCCTCGGCCGACGTACGGCGCGCGCTCACCCTGCGCGGCTGGCTCCCCGCTGTCGGCGCGGCCGCGCTGTCCGGCGGCGTCGAGGCGTTGCGCGCCTTCAAGCTGGAGGTGGGCCGCCCCGTCGCCCCCATGCTCGCCGGCAGCGCGCCCAACGTCGCCGCCGTGCTCGAGAAGATCGGCGGCGAAGCGGCGCTGGAGTGGAAGCTCGACGGCGTCCGCGTGCAGACGCACCGCTCGGGTGACGACGTCAGGGTCTTCACCCGCACCCTCGACGACATCACCGACCAGGTCCCCGAACTGGTCGAGGCGGTGCTCGCGCTGCCCTCGACCGATCTGGTGCTCGACGGCGAGGTCATCGCGCTGCGTCCCGACGGCCGCCCCCAGCCGTTCCAGGTGACCGCCAGCAGGGTCAGCAGCAAGACCGGCGTGCCCAGGTTGCGCGAGAAGACCCCGCTCAGCGTCTTCTTCTTCGACGCGCTCAGGGTCGACGGCGCCGACCTGCTCGACCTGCCGTACGGCGAGCGCCAGCAGCGGCTCGCCACGGCCGTTCCCCCGGAGCTGCTCACCCCTCGCCTGGT
This sequence comes from Nonomuraea sp. bgisy101, assembly GCF_057708945.1. Lineage (NCBI taxonomy): Bacteria > Bacillati > Actinomycetota > Actinomycetes > Streptosporangiales > Streptosporangiaceae > Nonomuraea > Nonomuraea sp. bgisy101. The sequence goes on along the minus strand of NZ_JBYITD010000037.1, from coordinate 56,967 downwards.
CACCGGCGACCTGCCCGCCGCCGAGTCCTTCTTCACCGAAGTCGTACGGCGCGGCCACGAGGGCCTGGTCGCCAAGTCCCTCACCTCCCCCTATGCGGCCGGCCGGCGCGGGGCGGGCTGGATCAAGGTCAAACCCCGCCACACGCTCGACCTGGTCGTGCTGGCCGCCGAATGGGGCCACGGCCGGCGCGAGGGCAAGCTGTCCAACCTCCACCTGGGCGCCCGCGACCCTGACAGCGGGGCGTTCGTCATGCTGGGCAAGACGTTCAAGGGGCTGACCGACGAGCTGCTCGCCTGGCAGACCGAACGCTTCCTGGAGATCGCCGACGGCCCCACCGACGGCTGGACGGTCGCGCTCAGGCCCGAACTGGTCGTGGAGATCGCCTTCGACGGCGTCCAGCGCTCGCCCCGCTATCCGGGCGGGATGGCGCTACGGTTCGCGCGAGTCCTGCGGTACCGGCCGGACAAGCGTGCCGAGGACGCCGACACAGTCGAGACCGTGCGCTCCCTGATGCTGTAACCCGGCTTCCAGGTCGGCCGCCCGGGGTCCAGCCCTCCTCTCAGACCAGCGCGCTTCTTGGGTCCGGCGGCCTGTCCGACCACCACGCCTCTTGCGTCAGCCCTCCTCCCGGCCGACTGAGCCTCAAGCCAACCTCCCTTCAGCCGGGCAGCACGCCTCCCCTTTCGGCCGGGCAGCACGCCTCCCCTTTCGGCCGAGCAGCACGCCTCCCCTTTCAACCGAGCAGCACGCCTCCCTTCGGCCGGCAGCACGCCGGCAGGCGACGCCCTACGATTCGGACGCCCGCGAGGTGCGACATCCCTGATTCGGTGCGTCCGCCACAGTCCGGCAGCCGCGATTCAGACACCCGCCAGAGCGTCCGGGAGCGGACGCCTACCAGAGTCCGACGCCTCACGATGGGGCCGTCCGCCCACGTTCCGGATCGTGCGGTTCTCGATAAATCCCAAGATCAAGGGCGTAGTGTCGATCGTCGGCAACCCTTTCGTGACCAAAGTGGGATATGTCACGTAATGTCCCATTAAGTTGCCTTTACCTCCTCTTTGTCACGTATGTTCGGCGCGTTGCGAAGCGCTCGCCGCCTCGCCCAGGGATCCGGCCGACGCGTGTCCCCCACCCCTGCCCGTCTGGCCTTTCCCTGTCCTATCCCCTATCTAGGACTGTGGTTTCCCTTGGGTCAGCATTCGACCAAGTCGTCACGCAAGAACCCGCTCGGCCGTCTCATGGCCCCCGGCAGGCGTCGCTGGACGACCGTCGCGGCAGGCGCCGCCGTACTGGCCGCCGCCTCGACCACCGCATGGGCCGCCGTCGCCAACGGCGACTCGCCAGAGACCTCGGCCGTGGGCCTCGCCGCGGCCGTCGCACCGGGAAGCTCGCCCACCGGCACCCCGTCGCTCTCCCCTTCCGCCGCCTCGACCCGGACCGCCTCGGCCTCCCCCTCCGCGTCGACCTCGGCCGCCACCTCCCCTTCGGTCTCCCCCACCCCGCGGGTCACCCCCTCGGCTTCGGCTTCGGCCCGGGAGACCGCCTCGGACTCCGCGCGCGGGTCTTCCTCCACATCGAACGTGGACCGCGGGTCTTCCTCCACATCGTCCGCAGACCGCGCGTCGTCCGCGAACGGCGAGAAGAACGCGACGTCCAAGCACGCCACCTCGGCCGAGTCATCCAAGGTCGCCGACAGGCCCGCCAAGCAGAGGGCGCGCGTGATCTCCACAGGCAGGTGTGGCGCCTCGTTCTACGACGAGCCCCAGATGACGGCCAGCGGCGAACGCTTCGACCCGTCGGCCATGACCGCGGCGCACAAGTCGCTCCCGCTGGGCAGCAAGGTCCGCGTCATCAACCCGTCGAACGGCAAGGCCGTCGTCGTCCGCATCAACGACCGCGGACCCTACACCGGCGGACGATGCCTCGACCTGTCCGCGGCCGCCTTCTCCGCCATCGGGAGCACGAGCGCGGGCGTGATGACCGTCAAGTACCAGGTCCTCGCGGCCTAGGCGCTTCCCCCTGCGGGAACTTACTCGCGGCCGGACCCCGTCGGACGACACATCCCCCCAGACCTACCAACGGCGCCCGGCCGCACCCCCACCATCGCCCGTCCGGACGTTCCCATCGGCATTTCGGACGTTCCCACCGCCGTTGAGGCGTTCCCATCTCCCCACTGACATTCGGGCGTTCCCGCCAGCATTTCGGACGTTCCCACCGCTGTTGAGGCGTTCCCGCCGCCCCGCAGACTCCCCACCGGCATTCGGGCGTTCCCGCCGCGTTTGGATGTCTCCACCGCCCCGCCGACTTCCCACCGCCGTTGGGACGTTCCCACCGCCGTTTGGATGTTCCACCGCCCCGCAGGCTTCCCCCCGCCGTTGGGACGTTCCCACCGCCGTTTGGATGTTCCACCGCCCCGCAGGCTTCCCCCCGCCGTTGGACCGCCGGACGTTCTCTGCCGTTCGGACGTCCCACCGCTCCGCGGATGTTCCCCCTCCCGAGCCTCGTCCACGCGCCCGCGCTCCCGACCCCTCGCGGGTGCGTCCCGTCCCGGCGCTCCTCCGCGTGTCCCCCTCGGCACAGCGCGCACCACATCGGCACCTGGCCCGTCGTCCTGCGGTAAGCCCTCTCCCCACCCAACCGCACGACCTTCGCCCCCGCGCCGCTCCCCACTCGCGCCGCCACATCCGCGCACGGCCTGCTGCTCGTGCACAGCCTGCTCGTGCACAGCCTGCTCGTGCACAGCCTGCTCGTGCACAGCCTGCTCGTGCACAGCCTGCTCGTGCACAGCCTGCTCGTGCACAGCCTGCTCGTGCACGGCCTGCTCGGGGGTGCTGCGGGTGGCGGCGCCCGGCATGCTCAGTCCTTGCGTGCCCGGCACCCCCTGCGGACAGCTTCCGCGCACACCCCCTCGTGTACGACACCCCCGTTTGGCGGTGCCGTGCACGCCCGCGCTGCGTGCCCAGCATCTGCCGTGCATGACGTCCGCACAGCGCCCCCTCGGGCACGACACTCCGTATGGCGGCACGCCCAGCGCCTGTCCGCCCTGCACCCCATGCACGGGGCTTCCGTGCACGCACCCCGCGCATGACACCCCGTATGGCGGCACCCCGCGGGCCCCGCCCGCTCCCGCCCGAACCCGTGCCCGGCCAAACCCATACGTGCCCGGCCCCGCGCGTGCGGTGCACCGGCTCAGGGTCGCGGAGCGCGGGAGATCACTTCACCAGGCGGACCGTCAGCGGGTAGCGGAAGTCGTTCTCGGCCAGCGCCGACACACCACCGACGATCGCCAGGACGAACGCGGCGACCCAGATCACCGGGATGAGCACGACCCCCACGATCGTGAACGGCAGCAGCAGCGTCGCGCCCAGCACGGTCAGGTGGAAGTTCAGCGCCTCGACCGCGTGGTGCCGGATGTACGGCGAGGTCTTGCCGCCTGTGAGCAGCAGGATCAGCGGTCCGACGATGATCAGCCCGAGCAGGCCGAGCAGGTGGGCCGCTGCGCCACCGACGCGTTCGTTGCTGTCTGCCGGCAATCCCTGCGGTTTGGGCATCGGGCGGGAAGCGGCCATGGGCGGCGCGGCGATCGACTGCCAGTTGCGCTGCGGGCCGTACAGCTCGGTCATGATGGGCATGAGTTCGCCGTGGGTGCGCGCGGTCATGGCTTTGCCGAGGCGCTCGTCGAACTCGTACTTGTCGAACCGTCCTTCGGCGTACGCTGCCTTGACGTGCTCGACCACGTGCTCGCGGTCCTGGTTGGTGACGCGCAACTCCATCGGCGGCACCGTGCCGTGCCCCCGGGATGTCGGCGCTGGTGTTTGTGCCGATGCCATGAATGCCATGCCTTTCCTCGACGGGCCATCTGAGGTCATCCTCCTCCGCGCCCTCGGTGGGGTACATCGGGAGAAACCCCGATCTCTCCCCGATAACAGCCCCGACGCGGCAGGGCGGCGAACGATATAAAAAGGAGGCATGAGATGGCGAGACCGCTACGGACTGCGGCGCTGGCGCGGGAACAAGGTCGCGAAGTTCGACCGTGAAGCGACCGACGCCGATATCGAGGCGCTCATCGCCTTCGCCAAGTCGCGGCGCGGCGTGGAGTTCTTCGTCGAGCCCGAGACCTTCGCCACTGACACGACCGCCGTCGCCATCGCCGACGATGGCGAGTGGACCAGGCGCCGGGTTGGCTCACCCCAGGTGATCCGCAAGGTGGCGCGCGACTTAGCGCTGCCTGTCTACGATGTCCAGCTGACCGGCTACCCGCCGCGCATGCGGGCCTACAACGAGCGCCGCAAGCGCGAGGATCTGGGCTGACCCAGCTCCCGCGCGGTGCTCTTCCCGGCGGTCGCGACATCGTACGCGCACCGCCTTCCCGTGTTTCCTCCTTCACTCTTGGGCCGCACGAATCCCGGCTCCGGTAGCGCACGGCCCCTGGCGGTGGCCAAGGGGCCGGCCATGCGCAGGCGCGTCCTCTCGCGGGCGAGAGGGTCGTGTCCGTCGGGAACCGACCGCGTTGTGTGCCGCCGCGCCCGCACTCTCGACGTGCCACGCGAATCGTGCGCCGCACTGCGAACCTGCGACGGGCTGGACGAACCGGCGGGCACGACACACCGCGAGACGGGGACGCACGAACCCTGGGGCGTGCCGTACGAGCCGGCGGCGATCTGACGACAACCGCGGTCTCGGGGTCGAGCGGCTGATCACGTCGACGTGCCGGTCGCATGAGAACTCCACGTTACGAAGGGGTTGCGATCACCGGGGCTTCAGGTGTTAAAACACTACCAACTGATAGGTAGTTTTTGTTGCTGCACGTCCTCACCCCCAGGGGGATCCATGCCGGTTTCCAACCGAACGGCCGCCGTCGCCGCCCTCGCCGTTCTCACCCTGCTCGGCACGGCCTGTTCGGGCGGCGGCTCGACCTCCGCGCCCGCCGGCGAGAAGGTGCTGACCCTCTCCGCGCCCGCCGACGTGTCGAGTTGGGATCCCGCGATGGGCGCGGGCGCGACGTCCGTCGTCTATCTGCAGGCCGTCTACTCCTCGCTCACGACCCTGAACCCCGACCTGTCGATCACGCCCGGTCTGGCCAGTGGCTGGACGTACGACACCGGCAAGACCACGCTCACCATGAAGCTGCGTGACAACGTGGTCTTCTCCGACGGCACGAAGCTGGACGCCCCCGCGGTGAAGGCGAACCTCGACCGGGGTCGCGCCACCACTGGTCCCACCCAGTCGGCGCTGGCAACGGTCGCATCCGTCGACGTCACGAACCCCACCGAGGTCGTGCTCAAGCTGAAGAAGCCCGACCCCGGACTGCTGTTCAACCTGAGCCTCGTGCCCGGCATGATCGCCAGTCCGAAGGCGTTCGGCACACTCAAGACCAACCCGGTCGGCAGCGGCCCCTACCTGCTCGATCTGTCGGCATCCACCCGCGGCTCCTCCTACACTTTCACGCGCAACGCGAAGTACAACCTTCCGGTGACGTACGGCTTCGACAAGCTGCAGGTCAAGGCGCTGCCCGACACCAACGCCATGCTCACGGCCGCCACGAGCGGCCAGGTGGACACGGGCGGCATCCCCATGTCGGGGCTGAACGCCGCGAAGGCGGCCGGCCTGCAGTACAAGGAGATGACGGGGCTCATCCTCGGCATGTGGATCGTCGACCGCGCCGGCAAGCTCGCTCCGCCGCTGGCGAAGCTGAAGGTCAGGCAGGCCATCAACCACGGCCTCGACGCCGAGGGCATCCTCAGGTCGGTCGGCGGGGGCTCGGGCAGGCGGACGACGCAGATGTTCGCGGCGGGCTCGCCCGCTTTCGTCGACGAGCTCAACGCGCGATACCCCTACGACCCCGCGAAGGCCAAGAAGCTGCTGGCCGAGGCCGGATACCCGAACGGGTTCACGCTCACGCTGCCGAGCGAGAACGCCTACGTGCCGACGCTGTACCCGGTCGTCGCCCAGCAGCTCGCCCAGATCGGGATCAAGGTCGTCTACAAACCGGTGTCCACCAACCAGATCACTCAGCAGTACCTGGCGGGCACGTACCCGGCGTTCATGTACACCTACACCGCCACCCAGAACTGGATCGACGCCTCCCTGTTCCTCGCGGCGGGCGGGGTGTTCAACCCGTTCCACGTCGACGACCAGACGATCTCGAAGCTGATGGAGGAGATCTCCGTCGCCGACGAGGCCAAGCAGGCGGAGCTGTTCAAGGAGCTGAACACCTACGTCGTCGACCAGGCCTGGTTCGCCCCGCTGTACTCCTCGACCAGCCTCCTGGTCTGGAACAGGAGCAAGGTGAAGATCGACGTGCCCGACACGCAGCTCTTCGTCTTCCTTCGCGACTACCAGCCGGCGGTCTGACCGGTGCGCGCGCTCCTGGTACGGCGGCTGGCCGCGGCGGCCGTCCTCCTCATCGTGATCACCGCGCTCATCTTCGGACTCACCAGTCTGGTGCCCGACCCCACCCAGCAGATCCTCGGCGTGACCGCCACGGCCGACCAGTTCGTGGCCAAACAGCATGAACTGGGGCTGGATCGGCCGGTGGGCGTCCGGTATCTGGCATGGCTCGGCGACGCCGTACGCGGAGATCTCGGCGTGTCCTGGTTCACGGGCGTGCCCGTCGCCGACACGATCACCGCACGGCTGCCGATCACCGCGTCGCTCGCCGTGCCGGCGACGCTCGTCTCGGCGTTCCTCGGCATCGCGTACGGCATGCTCGCCGCCATCCGCGGCGGATGGGTGGACAGGACGGTCCAGGTGCTGGCGAGTATCGGCTTCGCCGTACCTGGCATGTGGATCGCGCTGCTGCTCGTCATCGTGTTCGCGGTGAACCTGCCATGGCTGCCCGCCACCGGCTACGTGTCGATCAGCCAGAGCCCCGTGCAGTGGATCAGGTCGCTGATCCTGCCCGTCACGGCGATCGCCATCGGATCCGTGGCCGCGATCGCGGCACAGACCCGCAGCGCGGTGGCGTGGGTGCTCGCGCAGGACTACGTGCGCACGCTGCGCAGCCGCGGACTGCCACGCGGGCGGTTGCTCCTGCGGCACGTGCTGCGCAATGCGGCGCCGACCGCGCTGACCGTCGTCAGCCTGCAGTTCATCGGCCTGTTCGGTGGCGCGATCGTGGTCGAGCAGGTCTTCGCCATCCAAGGGCTCGGCAGCCTCGCTTCCGCCAGTGCCAGTAGGTCGGACATTCCCGTCGTGCTCGGCGTCGTCGTGGTCGGCGTCGTCGTCGTGCTCGCCGTCAACCTGGTCGTCGACCTGCTGGTCGGCTGGCTCGACCCGAAGGTGAGAACTCGATGACGCGCCCACACGGCCTGGTCACCGACCCCCACGCCGCCAGGCACGACCCGAAGGTGAGAACCCGATGACGCGCCCACACGGCCTGGTCACCGACCCCCACGCCGCCAGGCACGACCCGAAGGTGAGGCGCCCACACGACCTGCACGCCGCTGGATTCGACCCGAGAGTGAGGATCCGATGAGGCGCCTGCTCGGTCGGCCTGGCGCGGCGGTGTCCGCCGCGTTCCTCCTGGTCGTCTGTGTCGCCGCGGCGGCGGCCGACCTGCTCGCGCCCTATGCGGCCGACTTCGTCGACCTGCCCGCCGTGCTCGGCCCGCCGAGCGCCGCCCACCCGATGGGCGCGGACGGCTCCGGCAGGGACGTGCTGAGCCGGCTGCTGTTCGGCGCCCGCGACACGCTGGTCGGCGCGCTTCTGGCCACGGTCGTCGCGCTCGTGGTGGGCGTCACGGCGGGCATGCTCGCCGGATACTTCGCGCGCTGGGTGGACGCGGTGGCGAGCTGGGTCTTCAACCTGATGATGGCGTTGCCCGCCATCATCGTGGTGCTGGCGTTCGTCGCCGTCGCCGGGCCGGGACTGATCGGCATGATGGTCTTCGTCGGGTTCCTGGCCTCGCCGTCCATCTACCGGCTCGTCCGGGCCGCCACTCAGCGGGTGCGCGGCGAGCTCTACATCGACGCGGCGAAGGTCTCCGGCCTGTCCGACCTGCGCATCGTGCGCAGGCACGTGCTGTCGGTGGTCAGGTCGGCCGTCGTCGTGCAGGCGCCGCTGCTGTTCGGCGCGGCGATCCTGATCCAGGCGGGCATCACCTTCCTCGGGCTCGGCGAGCCGGGCGCGCCCAGCTGGGGCGCGATGCTCAACGACGCCGCGACCAACGTGTTCACCGCGCCATGGCTGTCGATCTGGCCCGGCGCGGCCATCGCGCTCACCGTCCTCGCGGTCACCCTGCTGGGCAACGCCGTACGCGACGGCCTCGAACCGGCCCGTGCTCCCGCCGCAGCGCCCCCTGCCTCCGCGCCGCCCGCCCCTCACACCGACGCCCTCCTGACGATCACCGGCCTGACCGTCGCCCATGGTCCCGTCACGGTCGTCGACGCGGTGTCGCTCGCGGTACGGCGGGGCGAGGTGCTCGGGCTGGTCGGCGAGTCGGGCTCCGGCAAGACGCAGACCGTGCTGGCCGTGCTCGGACTGCTGCCCGGCACAGGCCGGATCACCGGCGGCGGCGTCGTGTTCGACGGCACGGAGCTGACCGGGCTGTCCGAACGGGACCTCAACCGGATGCGCGGCCGACGCATCGGGTACGTGTCGCAGGAGCCCATGGCCAACCTCGACCCCAGCTTCAGGGTCGGCAGCCAGCTCATCGAACCGATCATCGTCCACCTCGGGCTGTCCAGGCGCGAGGCGAAGCGGCGCGCGCTCGACCTGCTGGCCAGGGTCGGCATCGCGGACCCCGCGCGGATCTACCGGTCGTTCCCGCACGAGATCTCCGGAGGCACGGCGCAGCGGGTGCTGATCGCGGGTGCCGTGTCCTGCGATCCCGACCTGCTGATAGCCGACGAGCCGACGACCGCGCTCGACGTCACGGTGCAGGCGGAGGTGCTCGATCTGCTGCGGTCGCTGCAACGCGAGCGCGGGATGGCTGTGCTGATCGTCACCCATGACCTGGGAGTGGTGGCGGACATGTGCGATCGCGTGGCGGTGATGCGGGACGGCCGGCTCGTGGAGACGGCGCCCGCCGCCCGGCTGTTCGCTGCGCCCGCCGAGCCGTACACAGTCACGCTGCTGGCCGCCAACCCGCACAACGCGACACCCCGGCGCCCTGCACCTCGGGTGACGCGGACCAACGGGAAGGCGCATCCCGGACGGTCCGCGCCCGTCCCCGGCCTCTCCGTCAGCGGCCCGAACCCGGGCCGACCCAATCCAAACGGGCCAATCCCAGTCGGGTCGATCGCAGGCGGACCCGATCCAAGCGGACCCGTCCCAGGCGGGCCGGTCTTCGGCGGGCCGCTGCTGGAGGTGGATCGACTGTGCGTGGACTTCAGGCAGCGGGGCCGGCGCAGGCCGCCGCTGCGGGTGCTGCGCGAGGTCAGTCTCGCCCTCGCCGCGGGTGAGACGCTCGGCCTGGTCGGGGAGTCGGGCTCTGGGAAGACCACGCTGGGCAGGGCGGTGCTCGGACTGGCCCCCATCACCGGGGGCGCCATCCGGTTCGACGGCGGCCCTCCGGCTCCGCGCGAGGCGAGGGCGAGGGACGTGCAGGCGGTGTTCCAGGATCCGTACAGCTCGCTGAACCCGGCCATGCGCATCCACGACATCCTCGTCGAGCCGCTGCTCGTGGCCGGGAGGCACACCGCCGCCGATGCCGACAGGCGTATCAGGTCGCTTCTCGACAGGGTGGGGCTGCCCGCCGGCACCGGCGAGCGGCGAGCCCGCGAACTGTCCGGCGGGCAACGTCAGCGGGTGGCCATCGCCCGCGCGCTGGCGCTGGGACCCAGATTGATCATCTGTGACGAGCCGGTGAGCGCGCTCGACGTGTCCACCCAGGCGCAGGTGCTCGACCTGCTCATCGAGATCCAGCGGGACACCGGGGTGGCGTACCTGTTCATCTCGCATGACCTGGCCGTGGTGCGGCACGTCAGCGACCGCGTGGCAGTGATGGCGCAGGGCCGGATCGTCGAGACCGGAGACGCCGAGCAGGTCACGACGAATCCGCGCGACCCCTACACGCGGCGGCTGCTGCTGTCGGCTCTGGTGCCCGATCCGGAGGAGCAGGCCGAACGGCGCGCTGCCCGGCTGGCGATGTTCCCGAGCTCGACGTGAGGATTGCCGAGCTTGAGCGGCTGGCCGGTCGTGGAACCACGCGGCTCGGGTGAATCGGAAAGGCTTCATGAGAGGGCCTCCTCTCTCTCGTCGAGGACGGCGGTGAGCGGCAGCAACCAGCTCGCCCGCGGCGCGCCCATGGCCGCGTCGAGTTCGGCTGGACTCGGCATGCGGTCGCGCAGCACGGCGGGCGAGAGGAGCTGCTGGAGCGCGTGCATCAGAAGCTTGGCCATCGAGTAGCCGGGGTCGATGGCCAAAGCGCGTTCGAGGGCGATGGTCGCGAGGACGCACTCGCCGCCGCGCCAGGCCGACATCGCGAGGAGAGCGGCCGCAGGCGGGACGAAGCGCGGTTCGAGCCGCCGCGTGAGGTCCCTCCAGAGGGCGAGGTGGGCGGGCTGAGTGGCGTCGTCGAGGAGGGTCCAGGCCTCGTCACGGATCCTGATCACGGACAGGTCGAGCCCCAGGCGGGCGACCTCCTTGTCCTCGATCCTCGCCCCTGCCTTGGCGGTCTCGATGGCGGCGCGGACCCTGGCCAGACCTTCGGCGACGAACCGCTGAGCGAAGTGGTCGGCGTCGGGGGCTTCGGCCATGGTGGCGCGGAGAGCGGCGACCGCCCCCGCGGTGGCCTGGCGCATCGACAGCCGCACGGGGCCCGCGTGGGGCGCGATCGTGGCCTCCAGGGTGGCGCGATCGGGTAGGGCGACCAGGCCCTGCACGGTCGCTTCAGCGGCTATCTGGCTGGTGGAGGTGTCGTACGGCGTGCCGTCCAGCGGACAGCAGTCGGGCAGGTCGCACACGTACGACCAGTAGCGGCCCTCATGAGCGCGCAGGACCTCGCAGGGGACGACGCCGCACCATTTGGCGATGGAGCCGAGCTCGTCGACGGCAGAGGTGACACGGGCGCGCGTGCCGTACCCGACGGCGACGAGATGGGTGATCGACTCTCTGGCGAACAGCGCGGCGAGGGGGCGCAGCGAGCCTGGCGACAGCGGCAGGTCCCAGCGTGCGCAGACGCGCATCTCGCCATGGCCGACGCCGCCCGCCAGCCCGATGACGACCAGGCTGTCGGTCGGGTGGAAGCCGACGATGTACGGCACGGCGGCCAGGACGTCGGCGGGCGTGGTCAGGGTGAGTGCCGGTTCGGTGAGGTGGGTGCTCATGGGGCATGAGGGTGCCGGGTGAGGGGTGGGGACGTTTCGGGCGAGCGTGGTTCTGTGGATGGCGTCGGTCGCACTCGCTGGCCTGTGGATGGGGCCGTCGTGCCCGCCGCCATACGGACAGCCGCCCTCGCACCCGCGGCCTGTGGAAGGCGTGGATGGGGCCGTGGTGCCCGCCGCCCTACGGACAGCCGCTGTCCCACCCGCGGCCTGTGGAAGGCGTGGATGGGGCGTCGTGCCCGCCGGCTGGACTACGGATGGTGGTGGTACTGGTGAGCCGTGAAATGGGTGGCCGGATGCGCGGCGATCCCGGCCTCCTCGATGCGAAGGCGGCAGGTGAGGAGCGCGCAGTCCACCGTTCTCAGCGGAGGCCGGCGCGGGCGACCGGAGGCGGCGAGCGTGGAACGGCGCCAGGTGCGACCGTGGACAAGCCCCTGAAGACGCGTGCATGTGACGGTCCGTGCGCGCGAGTCCGGAAAGGGCCGGGCATACAAAGGCGCGTACGGCGCGGAAGGCGAGGCATGCGAAGGCGCGGAAGGCGAGGCATGCGAAGGCGCGTGCGGTGCGGGCGGGGAATGGCGGGGAGCGCGGGTCAGCGGAGGGTGGCGCGGGTGAGGGCGCCGGGTTCCGGGCCGGTCTGGGTGATCACGGTGCCGTCGGCGGACCACATGCCCGAGCGGCCGGCGGCCGCCGTGTAGCTCTCGCCCGTCGACCCCGCGAAGCTCGCCACCGCGACCCGCACGCCGTGCTCGATCGCGACGCGGCGGGCGCGCTCGTCCTGGACCGCCGTCTCCTCCGCGTGCTTCAGCGTGCCCCCGACGTACACGTCGATCCCCAGGGCGGCGGTGTCGGACGCGTGCTGGGGCACGCCCATGTCCTTGCAGATCGCGAGGCCGAGCCGCCACCCGTCCACCTCGTGGACGGCGGGCTTGGCACCGGGGGCGAACCGTTCGGCCTCGGCGTTGCCGAGCCACAGCTTGTGATAGGCCACGCGGGCACCGACGCCGTCGACGGCCAGCATGGAGATGTGCGGGTCGCCTTCCTCTCCGGCGACGGGCGCGCCGACCAGTGCGAGCGATCCCGTGTCCGCGCAGGCCGAGACGATGGGCGCCAGGCGGGGGTCCACGGCCGTGATGACCGGAGCGTCGAGGTGGTAGCCCGTCAGGGAGAGCTCGGGGAACACCACCACGCGGGCCCCCGCGGCGCGGATCGCCGCCGCGTGCGCGGCCGCGTTGGCCGCCACGTCGTACGGCACGCAAGAAGGCTGGGCGACTGCGATGACAAGTGGTGCGCGCATCCGGACTCCCCTCAATGCCTCATGAGTCCCGCCTCACCCACAAAATGTACGACGACGGTATTACCAGGATGTTTCCTGCGTTTCCCTTGTCCCCCTGGTTCCCGGCAACTGTCCTTCTATTTCCCGGCAGCTCCAGTCTCCCGGCAACGCCCGTTTCCCGGCAGCTCCAGTCTCCCGGCAACGCCCGTTTCCCGGCAGCTCCAGTCTCCCGGCAACGCCTGTTTCCCGGCACGCTAGGCATGCGCGGGAGGCAGGGCGGCAAGCCGCGAGCGCACCATCAGGGCCGCCCCCGCCACGGCCGCGGGCATCGCGATCACCGCCACGAAGGGCACCAGGAACAGCAGGAAGACCAGCACCCCGAACCCCAGCGCGGGGGCCTTGTTGGCGCGGAGCACCCCGAAGCGGGCCTTACGGTTCATGCCCCGCCGTTCCATCGCCAGCGACGTCAGCTCCACCGTCAGGAAGAAGCCGGACACGAGCGCGCCCAGCACCGGCACCACCGTCTGCCCGATGACCGGCACGAACCCGAGGAAGAACAGCGGGATCGTGAACATCAGCGCGTACAGCAGCGTCACCAGGCTGTCCTTGAGCGAGCGCGGGATCGACCGCCACCACGGCACGTCGTCCGCCCCCTGCAGGGGATCCACCTTCTCCGACAGCTTTTCGTAGAACGGCTCCCCGATGGCCAGCGTGAGCGCGGTGAACGTCAGCACCGCAAGCGCCAGCCCGCCGATGAACAGCAGTACCCCGAGCGCTCCCCTGAAGAAGTCGCGCCACCCTGGAGACCAGCCGTCGGCGAACGGAGTGAGGAAGTCGGCGATCTCGCTGGCGTTGTTGCCCAGGTAGACCAGCGCGGCGACGTAGACGGCGAACGCGATCAGCGCGGGGATGAGCCCGAAGGCCCACCATCTGCCGTTCCTCGCCACCCAGCCGACACCCTGGAAGAAGAACCCGATGCCACCGGCGAACTCCCGCAATGATCGCATGGGGAGAAACTAGCGCCAGAAGTCGGTCACCGCGTAACCGAGTTCCGCGAACAGCTCGCGAACGAGCGGCAGGGAGATGCCCAGCACGTTGCCGTGGTCGCCCTCGATGCCCTCGACGAACCAGCCGCCTAGCCCGTCGAGGGTGAAGGCGCCCGCCACGTGCAGGGGCTCGCCGCTGGCGACGTAGGCGGCGAGTTCGGCTTCGGACGGCATGCCGAACCGCACCGTCGTGGACGCCACCTCGGCGGCCCGCCGTCCCGTGGCGACGTCGATCACGCAGTGACCGGTCAGCAGCCGCCCGGTCCTGCCGCGCATCATCCGCCAGCGCGCCAGTGCCTCGTCCGCGGTGCCAGGCTTGCCGTACGGCCTGCCGTCCAGTTCGAGGATGGAGTCGCAGCCGATGACCAGGCCCTCGCTGAGCCCCTCGGCGACGGCCTGGGCCTTGGCGACGGCCAGCTTCAGCGGCAGGTCGGCGGCGAGGACGGCGGTGAAGGCCTCCTCGTCGACCCCGCTCACGATCACCTTGGGATCGAGCCCGGCGCTGCGGAGCAGGGCGAGACGGGCGGGCGAGGCGGAGGCGAGCACGATCACCTGGTCAGTTTAACGGGACCCCGTCCCTGCCCGCCCCGGCCTCGGCAGGACCCGGCGTCACCCGCAGGGCCGCTTGTCTCCTGACCCGCAGCCATGCCGCGGTGCCTGCCTCACCAGTCGGGGTTGGTGTTCTCCTGATCAGCCGACTGGGGCCGGCGCTGCCCCGGTGCCTGCTGCTCCGCCGGAGCCTGCTGTCCCGGCTCCCGCGCCTGTGACGTCTGGGGCCCGGACGGCTCGGGCCGGGACGACTCGGGTGAGGGCTGCGGCCCGCCCAGCAGGCCGCCCAGCAGGTCTCCCAGACCGCCCGCGCCCGCTCCGCCGGCGCCGCCGCCCAGGATGCTCCTGAGCAGCTCGCCCAGCACGTCGTTCATCCCGCCGGGAGCCGTGGACTGCTCCTTGTTGAGGTCGTCGGCCACCGCGCCCGCGTCCATGCCCTGCCTGCTGGCCCTGTTCGCCAGGATCGACATCACGATCGGCGCGAGCGCGGCCAGCACCTTGAGGATCGTCGCCGAGTTGAGCCCGGCGAACTGCGAGATCCCGTCGGCCGCCTGCTCGGTCCCCTGGCGTCCGAGCAGGTGGCCGAGGATGCCGCGCCCCTCCTGTTCCAGGTCGGAGGGATCGGCGCTGAAGGGGTCGCTGTCGACGTGGTCGTCCAGCGCCGCGCGCAGGGCTTGGGCGCCCTGCGGTTCGCCCGTGTTGTAGGCCATGCCGCCGACGATGGTGGTGACCGCTGCCTCTACCACGGTGCGGGCCTGCGTGGTGTCGGTGCCGAGCAACCCGGCGATCTGCTCGAGTCCGGGATCTCCGAGGCGGGCGAAGATTTCATCGTTGAGAGTCACACCGGGCAAGGTGCCCGGACCCATGCCCCGATAAGACCACAAAGGGGTCAAAGCGGGCCGTCGAGCGACCCGCTTCGATGACCCTAGTGCGGCTTGGGCTCGATGGCCGGCCTGTTGGCGCGCGGCAGCCCGGCCGCCGCGTAAGCCTGTGCCTCGTCCAGCGTCTCCTGCTCCAGCAGCGCCACGACGATGGCCTCCAGCCTGTCCCTGTTCTCGTTGAGCACCCTGACGGCCGCCTCGTAGCACTCGTCGACGATCCGCCGCACCTCCTCGTCCAGCGCGGCGAGCGTGTGCGGGGCGGCCTGTGGCTGGCCGTCGTTCGGCAGGATCGTCAGCGGGCCGATCTTCTCCGACATGCCCCACCTGCCGACCATGCCGCGCGCGATCATCGTGACCTGCTCGAGGTCGTTCTCCGCGCCCGTGGTGATGACGCCGTAGATGACCTGCTCGGCCGCCATGCCGCCGAGTGCGCCGATGATGCGTCCGCGCAGGTACTTCTCGTCGTACGCGTAGCGGTCGGTATCGGGCGTGGACAGCGTCACGCCGAGCGCCCTGCCGCGCGGGATGATCGAGATCTTCCTGACCGGGTCCGCGCCCGGCTGGAGCATGCCGAGCAGCGCGTGCCCCGCCTCGTGGTAGGCGGTCCTCGTGCGCTCCTCCTGCGGCATGACGATCGAGCGGACCGCGCCGAGTTGCAGCTTCTCCAGCGCGTCGGCGAAGTCGGCCGAGGAGACCTTCTCCTTGCCGCGCTTGGCGGCCAGCAGCGCGGCCTCGTTGACGAGGTTGGCCAGGTCCGCGCCCGTCATGCCGGGCGAGGTCTTGGCGAGCTGCTCCAGACTCACGTCGCCGTCGAGGGGAACGCTCCTGGTGTGCACCTGCAGGATGGCGACCCTGCCTGCCGCGTCGGGCGGGGACACCATGACCGTACGGTCGAACCGTCCGGGACGCAGCAGCGCGGGATCGAGCACCTCGGGCCTGTTGGTGGCGCCGATCACGATGACACCCTCGGCCCCGGAGAAGCCGTCCATCTCGGTGAGGATCTGGTTGAGCGTCTGCTCGCGCTCGTCGTGCCCGCCGATGCCGCTGGCACCGCCCCTGGCCCGGCCGATGGCGTCGATCTCGTCGATGAAGATGATCGAGGGGGCGACCTTGCGGGCCTCCTCGAACAGATCCCGCACCCGCGAGGCGCCGACGCCGACGATCATCTCGATGAACTCCGACGCGCTGGCGGAGAAGAAGGGCACGTTGGCCTCGCCCGCGACGGCTCGCGCGAGCAGGGTCTTGCCCGTTCCCGGCGCTCCCGCGAGCAGGACGCCCTTGGGCAGCTTGGCGCCGAGGCGGCGGTACTTGTCAGGGTCTTTCAGGTAGTCGACGATCTCGACGAGCTCGTTCTCCACCTCGTCGATGCCCGCCACGTCCTCGAACGTGACGCGGATCTTGTCACTCGCGATCGGCTTGGCCGCCTTCGACTTCCCCAGACCGCCGAGCCCGCCGCCGCCCATCATGCTGGCGCCGCGCCGCATGACCCAGATCCACAGCGCCGCGAGGACGGCGATCGGCAGCAGCGACAGCAGCAGGTTGAGCAGGAAACCGCGGCTGCCCGTGCTGATGGGCTCGGCCTTGATCTCCACGCCCGCCGCGGTCAGCTGCTGGTAGAGCTGCTCGTCGTTGGCGAACACCGGGATCTCGGTGACGAACTTGGTGTACGACTTGTTGGAGCTGTCAGGGTCGGTCGCGGCCTTCTTCAGGTCTCCTGTGACGGAGTAGCCCTGGGCGTAGACCTCCTTGACGTTGCCGCCCGTCACCTGCTTGGTGAACTGGCTGTAGGAGATGGTCTCCATCTGCCCGTCGTCGAAGAACGACGAGATCAGGAAAAAGCCCGCGTACACCACGAGCAGCGTGATGACGAAGCGCCACCAGTTGATTTTGGGCCGGCCGCCCGCTCCTCCCCCTGGCAAGCCCTCGGCACGCCACGGCTTGGGCTCCTTGTCCGGCTCCTTCTTCGGCAAGCTCGAACGCTCAGCCACGGCGTCACTCCCCCAACATCGCCGCATTCTCTGTCGCTTCACAATAAGAAACGCACGCAATTGACCGAACCGTACGGTTTTGGTCATCTGTGCGCACGTTTCTCATTCGTCAGCCTAGAACACGAACTCCCGACATGACGCGTCGGATGTCGGCCCATCGCTTCTTCTGGGCGTCGGGGATCGAGACGAAGACCAGCGCGGGCCTGTCCCGCCCCGCGTCGAGGACGGCGACGGCCGCGACCGAGGAGCGCTTGCCGTACTTCACCTGGTAGTAGAGGGTCCAGCCCTTCTTGATCGGCTGGGTGCCGAGCCAGCGGATCACCGCACCCTTGGGGTGGTGGTTCAGGGTCCATCGGGCGGCCAGCAGGGCGGTCTCGCGCAGCCGCTTCTGCGCCTCGATCGGCACGGGACAGCTGACCAGCATCGCCCTGGGGCTCGCACCGGCCTTGGGCAGCACCTGCTTGGAGGTGAAGGGCGCGGCGCCGTACCGCTTCCACGGGCCGCGCAGGCGGGGCACGGACACGCCCGCCTTGACGTCCTTGATCGTCCCGCTGGTCGCGACCGGCTTGCCCGGGAGCGCGCGCATCCTGATGCGGCCGGGCAGCTTCGGCACCCTGCGGTCGGCGGCCAGCGCCTCGAGCGCGGTGTAGCCGGGCGCGATGGTCGCCCCTGGACTCGGCGTCGCGGAGGGCGCCGGGACGCCGGAAGCAGAAGGGGCCGGGACGCCGGAAGCCGAGGGGTCGGAGGGAACGGCCGAGGAGACCGGCGCGGCGACGGCGGAGGACGTGGCAGACGGCGGGTCGGCGGAACCGGCGGCGGGATCCTCCGATGCCGCGGACGAAGGCGGGGCTGAGGCCGCGGCCGAGGGATCAGCCGAGAGGGCTGGTGAGGCGGGTGGCGAGAGGGCGGACGAGGAAGGTACGGCCGGTGGCGCGGCGACCGGCCGGGCGGCGACCTCGTCCGCCTCTCCTGACAGTGCGATGGCGAGCCCGCCCGCCACGACCACGGCCAGCGCGGCCACGACGGCCAGCACCCGGTAGACCACGCGCATCCGCAGGTCACCCAGGCGACTGCGCTTGAGCGGAGAGCCTGTGGGCCTCGCCTGATACTTAACCTGAGGCCCTGCGGCCCCACTCTCCCCATCGAGCACGATCGGGAGCGTACGACATATCGCCGGATTACGTGTAGAAAGCGGCCATGGTGGAACTCCGATTTGACCACGAGTCACGTGAAGCGCAAACGCACACGAACCTGTCCGCGTTGCGCGTCGACGCCTCCGGTCTGTGGGTCGCGGGCGACGAGACCGCCACCATCGAGCGCCTGACCTGGACAGGCGAGCGTTACGACCACGAGCGCACCTTCCATCTCGCCGACTACGTGGACCTGCCCGCGGGCAGGGACGACGAGGCCGACATCGAGGGCATCGCGAACACGGACGGCGTGCTGTGGGCGGTCGGCTCGCACAGCCTCAAGCGCAGGAAGGCCAAGCCGGCCGACCCGGAGAAGGTGGCCAGACGGCTGGCCACGGTCATCCGCGAGCCGAACAGGTTCATCGTGGTGCGGCTGCCGCTGGAGGGCCCCGACGCGGTGGGCAAGGGGGCGGTCCTCACCGGGCTGGCCGACGTGCTCGCCGACGATCCGCATCTGGGCCCCTTCACCGCGATCCCTGGGAAGGACAACGGCCTCGACATCGAGGGCGTCACGCTGCTCGGCGAGCGGGTCTTCCTCGGGCTGCGCGGGCCGGTGCTGCGCGGGTGGGGGGTCGTGCTCGAGCTCGACGTGCAGGATTCCGGCCGTGGCCGACTGCGGCTCAGGTCCTTCCGCAAGCACTTCCTCGACATGGGCGGGCTCGGCGTGCGCGACCTGTGCCCCTACGGGGACGGGCTGCTGATCCTGGCCGGCCCGAGCATGAGCCTGGACGGGCCCGCCACGCTCATGCTGTGGAGCGGCGAGGGGCAGCCCACGTTCGTGAGGGACCTGCCGTACGGTGTGGGCTGCGACCATCCCGAGGGCATGGCCGTGCTGGGCGACGGCAGGCTCATGGTCGTCTACGACAGCCCCGCCCCGGAGAGGCTGACCCCCGAGGGCGGCGTGCTGGCCGACATCATCACGATCTGACGCGCAGCCACGGCACGTCCGCGACGAACGTGCACGAGCCCGGTGCGATCTCGGTGAACCCGGCGTCGCGCACGACCGGCAGGCCACTGACCGCCAGGGCGTCGAAGTCGCTGGTGGGGCGCACGGACGCCTTCAGCCCCTGCTCGCGCCATGTCTGCCGCTCCTCGGGCGCGCTGGCCCACCAGGCGAGCTGGGCGGCGTGGCCCGCC
Source organism: Nonomuraea sp. bgisy101 (assembly GCF_057708945.1). Taxonomy (NCBI): domain Bacteria; kingdom Bacillati; phylum Actinomycetota; class Actinomycetes; order Streptosporangiales; family Streptosporangiaceae; genus Nonomuraea; species Nonomuraea sp. bgisy101. The sequence goes on along the minus strand of NZ_JBYITD010000037.1, from coordinate 37,632 downwards.
TGTGCCATCGCCTTGCCCGCCGACATCCGCAGCGCCGGGTTCTCCCAGAGGACCGGCGGCTCGGCGGGACCTGGCTCACCGGTGTCGACGAGCTCGGTCCCGCCGACCTGCAACCGGGCCAGGTCCTTCGGCCAGTCGTCCAGGGGCACCGGTGGATAGACGCGCACCTCCGCCGTGCGGTGCTCGATCGTACGGCCGGGCAGCGCGAGCGCCCTGCGCCATTCGGCGCCGCGCGCCCTGCGCACGACCTTGCGGATCCTGCCGGTCGACTGCCAGGTCTCCAGGTCCTCCTCCCACTCGCCGGGGTCGGCGAGGAGGTCGAGCACGGCCATGGCGGTCGCCTCGAGGGCGTCAGTTCGCTCGGGAGGGGTCGCGCGTTCGATCCTGACCACCAGAGGGAGCACCATCATGGGTCCCAGCATGCCGTATGCGGGAGCGAGGAGCCTGCGACGATATGGCCATCGACATCCCCGCCGCCAGGAGGCACAGCGCGCCGGCCACGTACCACGCCAGGTCGTAGGCGCCCATGTGGTCGCGGGTGAGCCCGGCGCCGACGGCCGCGACCGCGGCGCCGACCTGGTGGGAGGCGAAGACCCAGCCGAAGACGACCGCGCCGTCCGAGCCGTAGATCCTCCTGCACAGCGCCACCGTCGGCGGCACCGTCGCCACCCAGTCCAGGCCGTAGAAGACGATGAACAGCAGCATGCTGGGCTCGGCGGACGCGGCGAACAGGCCGGGCAGCACCATGAGCGACAGGCCGCGCAGCGCGTAGTACACGCCGAGCAGCACCTTCGGGTCGACCTTGTCGCTGAGCCAGCCGGAGGCGACGGTGCCGACGACGTCGAAGACACCGACGAGCGCGAGCAACCCCGCCGCCGTGGCCTGGGGCATGCCGTGGTCGTGCGCCGCGGGGATGAAGTGGGTCCCGACCAGGCCGTTGGTGCTCGCGCCGCAGATGGCGAAGCCGCCGGCGAGGAACCAGAAGGCGCGGGTCCTGGCCGCCGATCGCAGCACGCTCAGCGCCCTGACCGCCGCGTTGACCGTGGGCGGCTCCGGCCTGACGGCGGCGGTCGCGCCGAGCGCGGTCGTGCCGACGTCGGCGGGATGGTCGCGCAGGAACACCCATACCAGCGGCACGACGAGCAGGGCCGCGCCGGTGACGGTGAGGGAGGCGATCCGCCAGCCCGGGCCCTCGGCCAGCCAGGCGAGGACGGGAAGGAAGACGAGCTGTCCCGTCGCTCCCGCGGCGGTGAGGATGCCGGTGACGACACCGCGGTGCCGGACGAACCAGCGGTCGGTGACCGTCGCGACGAACACCAGCGCCATCGAGCCGGTCCCGAGGCCCACCAGGAGCCCCCAGCAGAGCACGAGCTGCCAGCTGGCCCCCATGAAGACGGTGAGACCGCTGCCGAGCGCGACCAGGGTGAGCGCCACCGAGACGACCCTGCGCATGCCGAAGCGGTCCATGAGGGCGGCGGCGAAGGGCGCGGTCAGGCCGTACAGGACGAGATTGACGGAGACGGCGAGCGAGATCTCTCCGCTCGACCAGCCGAACTCCTCCTGGAGGGGGTTGATCAGGACACCAGGGGTGGCGCGGAACCCGGCGGCGCCGATGATCGCCACGAACGCGACCCCCGCCACCAGCCACGCGCGGTGCAACTTCATGCCGACCATCTTCCACAGCCAGCCAAAAGCGGCGCGAGTGGCCGGATAGCCAATATGTGAAAGAATCAGGCCATGGCGCATCGGATCGCTGTCGTCGTCCTGGACGACTTCGCCCCGCTCGATCTGGGCATTCCCGGCCAGGTCTTCTGGGCCGCACGCGACCGCGACGGCAACCATCTGTACGAGGTGGTGACCTGCTCCGTCGGCGGCGCCCCCGTCAGGACGAACGCGGGCTACCGCGTGCTGCCCGACCACGGCCTCGAGGTGCTCGACAGCGCCGACACCGTGCTGGTGCCCGGCGTCCACGGCGGGCCCGCGATGCTCACCGGCACGATCCCGCCCGCGCTCGGCGAGGCGCTGCAGGGGCGGCCGAGGGTGATGTCGATCTGCACGGGGGCGTTCGTGCTGGCCGCGGCGGGACTGCTGGACGGGCGTCCGGCCACCACCCACTGGATGAACGCCTCCCGCTTCCGCAGGCTCTTCCCCAAGGTGCTGCTCGACCCCGACGTCCTGTTCGTGGACGACGGCGACGTGCTCACCTCCGCGGGCGTCGCCTCAGGGCTCGACCTGTGCCTGCACGTGATCCGCCGCGACCACGGCAGCGAGGTGGCCAACCGTACGGCCCGCCGCTGCGTGATGCCGCCATGGCGGGAAGGGGGCCAGGCGCAGTACATCGACCGGCCGCTTCCCGAGGCCAACGGCAGTGGCACCGCCGCGACCAGGGACTGGATGCTGGAGCGCCTGCAGGAGCCGCTCGACCTGGCCGCGCTGGCCGAGCACGCGCGGATGAGCGTGCGCACCTTCACCCGGCGCTTCCGCGAGGAGACGGGCCTGAGCCCCGCCAGATGGCTGGCGCTCCAGCGGGTCGAGCAGGCGCGCCATCTGCTGGAGACCACCGACCTCGCGGTGGCCCAGGTGGCCAGGCGCTCGGGCTTCGGCACAGCCGTCTCGCTGCGGCAGCATCTGCACGCCGCCGTGGGCGTGTCCCCGCTGGCCTACCGGCAGACGTTCAGGCGCAGCTAGTTGCAAATAATCATGCGACCCGCCCTTTGGGTGAGCACGCTGCTCGCCGTCGTCTCCCTGTCCGCCGTTACCGCTCCCTCCACGGGCCCGGCCCCCGCCGGCGACGCCTTCGTCATCGCGATCAGCTCGGAGTTCGAGACCCTTGACCTTCTCCGTACGGCCTGGCCGGTGCCTCGCGCTCGTCGGCGAGTCGGGGTGCGGCAAGTCGGTCCTGGCCCACGCGCTGCTCGGGCTGCTGCCCGCCAACGCCCGCGTGTCGGGGCGCGCGGTGCTCGACGGGTCGCTCGACCTGCTGTCGGCGACGCCCGCCGTACTCTCCGGCAGGGTGCGCGGGCGCGAGATCGGGCTGATCCCGCAGAGCCCCGCCACGCACCTCACTCCTGTCCGCACCGCGCGAGCGCAGTTGCGGGAGGCTCTCGGCGAGCTGGGATCCACGCGGAGCGCCGACGAGCTGGCCGAGCGGTTCGGCCTGGCCCCGCGCGACCTCGACCGCTACCCGCACGAGCTGTCAGGCGGGATGGCGCAGCGGGCGGCCAACGCGATCGCCCTGGCCGGCGACCCTGGCCTGCTGATCGCCGACGAGCCGACCAGCGGCCTGGACAGGCCGCTGGTGGAGCGGACCATGGCCGTGCTGCGCGAGCTGTGCGAAGAGGGCAGGGCGGTGCTGGTCATCACCCATGACCTGGGCGCCGCCGCGCAGGTCGCCGACGACATCGCCGTGATGTACGCCGGCCGCCTGGTCGAGGCGGGACCCGCCGCCGAGATCCTCGAGCGCCCCCGCCACCCCTACGGCGGGGCTCGTCGCCGCCCAGCCGGACAGGGAGTTCGTCGCCGTCCCCGGGATGCCGCCCGAGCTGACCGCGCTGCCGCCGGGGTGCGCGTTCGCGCCCCGCTGCCGGCACGCGGGCGCCGCCTGCGCCACGCAGCCCGCGATGGCCGCAGGGGTCTCGTGCCACCATCCGCTCAGGGATGCAGGACATGCTCGCCGCTCATGACATCACCGCCGGGTACGGCGGGCGTCCGTGCTGTCGCGCGTCTCCATCGAGGTGCCACAGGGCCTTACCGTGGGGCTCGGCGGGCCGAGCGGGTGCGGCAAGTCGACGCTGGCCAGGGTGCTGTCGCTGATGCTGCGGCCGTTGTCGGGCGGGGTGAGCCTCGAAGGGACGGCCGTGACGCGGTGGCGGCAGCGCGCTCCCAGGCGGCTGCGAACGCGCGTCGCGCTGCTGTACCAGCAGCCGAGAACGGCGGTCGACCCGCGGCTGACGCTGCGCCAGATCATCTCCGAGCCACCGGCCGCCGCGGGCCGTCCCGCGCCTTCGCTGGTGGAGGAGCTCGCGGCGGAGGTCGGGCTGACCGGCGACCTGCTGACCCGGCGGCCCCACGAGGTGTCGGACGGGCAGCTCCAGCGGGCCTGCCTGGCACGGGCGTTGACGCTGGAGCCGAAGTACCTGATCTGCGACGAGATGACCACGATGCTGGACGCGTCGACGCAGGCGCACCTGGTCGCGGTCGTCCGGTCCTACCAGGCGCGAACGGGGGCGGGGGTCCTGGCGATCAGCCACGACCAGGTCCTCCTGGACCGCTGGGCCGACTCCGCCGTCTCCTGGCCCACCTGACCGCGCATCTCCGAGAGCGCGCCTCGCCCCACCACGCGCCTGCCGGAGATCGGCGGAGGGCGAGGGTCACTCGAACAGGTCGGGCTGTTCCCTGGTGATCTGGTCGTGCAGCGGCTGGTAGTTGATCCACCCCACCAGGTCGTTGCCGATCTGCTGATGCGTCAGCACCGCGTTCTCGTGCGAGATCGGCACCACCTGTCCCGCTGCCTTGGCAAGCAGCTGCACCTGCGCCGACCGCTCCATCGTGATGAACCACCACGCCGCGGCGTCCACGCTGTCGCCCACCGTCAGCAGCCCGTGGTTGCGCAGCACGACCGCCTTGTGCGAGCCCAGCGCGGCGGCGATCCTCTTGCCCTCCTCCAGGTCCGTCACCACGCCCGTGTAGTCGTCGAACAGGCCGTTGTCCTGGTAGAACGCGCACGCGTCCTGGGTGATCGGCTCGATGGTCTGCCCGAGCGCCGACAGCGCCCTGCCGTACACCGAGTGGCTGTGCGCGGCCGCGACCACCTCGGGCCTGGCCTGGTGCACCTGGGAGTGGATCGCGAAGGCGGCCTCGTTCACGTGGTAGCGCCCTTCGACCACCTTGCCCTCGTGGTTGACGAGGATGAGGTCGCTGACCCTGACGTGCTTGAACGACATCCCGAACGGGTTGACCCAGAAGTGGTCGGTGAGCTCGGGGTCGCGGGCGGTGATGTGGCCGGCCACGCCCTCCTCGAACCCGAACTTGCCGAAGACGCGGAGCGCGGCGGCGAGGCGTTCCTTGCGGTGGCGCCGCTCCTCTTCCACGTTGTCGAAGGCGGGGGGCAGGCGGAAGATCAGATTCTCGGACATAACAATATTCTAGTTCGCGTACGGCACGCCGATCACTCGCGCGCGGACGGCCGTCACCAGCGCCTCCCCCGCCAGTCCGACGCCGATGGACAGCGAGATCGGCCGCGCCTGCTCGTGCAGGCCGAATCGCGTGGCCAGCAGGCCGACCCCGATGCTCGCCGCCGCGGAGACCACCCAGACGACCAGCGTCCGCCAGGTGTAGCGCTGCCACAGCACGCCTTCGCGCTCGAACAGTCCCGTCGTCGAGGCGCGCATCGCGCCGAAGCCCAGCGCGACCAGGCCGCTGATCACGAGCCAGAGCACGTCGACAGGTGTGAGCGCCACGGCGGACAGCACGTGGATCCCGAGGCCGATGAGGACGAGGGGCGGGACGTAGACGTCGCGCGCGTTCAGCGGCTCGCCGATCATGCGCCTGACGACGACGTAGCCGACCAGCCCGACGATCAGCACGATATTTAGCACGGTCATGCCAAATAAAATAGCAGGGTCGTGCTATAAAAGGAAGGTGCCGAAAATCGTCGATCCGGAAGCCCGCCGCGAGGAGGTCGTGGAGGCCGTCTTCCGCGTCGTGCGCCGCGACGGGCTCGAACAGGCCTCGCTGCGCAACGTCGCGGAGGAGGCGGGGCTGGCCATCGGCTCGGTCAGGCACTACTTCGCGGGGCACACCGAGCTGATGGTCTTCGCGATGCAGGCGATGAACGAGCGCGTGGTGCGGCGGCTCCTCGAGCACGTCGAGAGGCTGGAGAGCGCCGGCGACCGCCTCCCCGTCGCGGAGTCGATGCTGGCCGAGCTGCTCCCCCTCGACGAGCGGCGGCGAGAGGAGGCCACGATCTGGCTGGCGTTCGCGACGGCCGCCCGCACCCGCCCCGAACTGCGCCCGCACGCCGAGAAGAGTTACGACGGCCTGCGCCACCTGGTCTTCAGGGTGCTGGACGGCGCGCGCAGGCGCGACCGCCTGAGGGAAGACGTCGACCTGGAGGTGGAGGTCGAGCGGCTGTGCGCGCTGATCGACGGGCTGACCGTGCACGCCGTCCTGCACCCCGACCGCATGGACGCCGGGACCATGACCCGGGTCCTGCGCAGCCACCTCCAGAGCCTCACCCGGTGAGGGCGCGGGATCCCCGCGCCCCCACTCTCCAGGACGGAGCGAGGGCTAGGACGGAACGAGGGCGGTGGCGGCGAGCGGCCTGGCCGCGTAGGTGACGCGCACGATCCCGTCGGGGTGCGCGGCCACCTCCCCCACCACGCCGAACACGCCGCTCAGCACGCCGGGCGTGAGCGCCTCGAGCGGATGCCCCGCCGCGGCGACACGACCCTCGTGCAGCACGACCAGCGAGTCGCAGCTGCGCACCGCCAGATCCAGGTCGTGCAGGACGGCGAGCGTGGTCACGCCCAGCTCCCGCACCAGCTCGAGCAGCTCGAACCTGGCCCTGATGTCGAGGTGGTTGGTCGGCTCGTCGAGCACGAGCAGCAGCGGGCTCTGCGCCAGCGCCTTGGCCAGCAGCACCCGCTGACGCTCGCCGCCCGACAGCGCGCCGAACGGCCGCCCCGCCAGCGCCAGCGTCCCCGTGCGCCGCATCGCCTCCTCGACCGGCTCGCGCCCGCCGTCCTTGTGAGGGACACGGCTGTAGGGGGCACGACTGTGCGGGGTACGCCCCAGCTCCACGACCTCCGCCACGGTCATGCCCGCGGGGATGGTGTTGTCCTGCAGCACGGCCGCGGTGCGCAGCGCCGACTCGCGGGCCGACATCGCCCACACGTCGGTCCCGCCCAGCCGTACGGCGCCCTGGCCGGGCCGCAGTGACCGGTAGACGGTCCGCAGCAGCGTGGACTTCCCGCTGCCGTTGGGCCCGACCAGGCCGACGATCGCCCCTGGCTCCACCTCGACGCTGACGCCGTGCAGCACGGGCGTGCTGTCGAGCGTCACCGCGACCTCGTCCACGAGCAGCTTCATGACGCCGTCACGCTCCTGTCGCGGCGCAGCAACCAGAGGAAGAACGGCGCGCCGAAGACCGCCGTGAGGATGCCGAGCGGCAGCTCGTTCGGCGCGTCGACGGTCCTGGACAGCAGGTCGACCAGCACCAGGTAGACCGCGCCGGCCAGCGCCGACACGGGCACCACCCTGCGGTGGTCGGTGCCGAAGCACAGCCTGACCACGTGCGGGATCATCAGGCCGACGAAGCCGATGCCGCCCGCGACCGCGATGACCGCCCCGACCAGCAGCGAGGAGGCGGCCAGCAGGCCCACGCGGGCGCGCCGCACGTTGAGGCCGAGCGCGGTGGCCGACTCCTCGCCCGTGACGAGGGCGTTGAGCCGCCTGCCGTACAGGGTGATGAAGACCCCGCAGCAGGCCACGAGCGCGGCGAGCGGGCCGAGCTGGTCCCACTGGGCGCCCGCGACGCTGCCGAGCATCCAGAACATCACCGCGCCGAGCTCGTTGGGCGTCGCCTGGAGCTGGATGTAGCTGGTGACGGCGAGCAGGACGTAGCCGACGGCCACCCCTGCCAGCACGAGGCGCGTCGGGGTGAGCCTGCCGCGCTGCTGGCCCAGCACGAACACCAGCACGGCGGCGCCCATCGCGCCGACGAAGGCGGCGGAGGAGACGCCGAGGCCGCCCGCCGCTCCGGTGCCGAGCGTGATCACCAGGACCGCGCCGACCGAGGCGCCCGAGGAGACGCCGAGCACCTGCGGATCGGCGAGCGGGTTGCCCGCGAGCGCCTGCAGGACGACGCCCGCGGCCGCCAGCCCCGCTCCCGCCAGCGCGGCCAGCAGGACCCTGGGCAGGCGGTACTGCCAGATGATCTGGTCCTGGATCGGATCGGCGCCCGCGCCGCCGGTCAGGATGTGCCACGTGTCGGCGATCGGGACGTTCACCGAGCCGATGCCGATCGCCACCACCATGGCGAAGGCCAGCGCGGCCGCGAGCACGACCACACTGGGCAGCAGAGGCAGGCGCATGTCAGAAGGCCTCCGGGTGAATGACCTTGGCGATCTTCTCCACGGCCGTGGCATTGTTCGGCGCCACGTAGGCCGAGTCGGAGAGGACGACGTAGCGCTTGCCCCAGTGGGGGAACTGGGCGAACAGCTTCCTCGCCTCCGCGTCGGGGTCGGGGTTGAGCCAGTCGACGATGACGACGACGTCGACCTGGGTGGCCGCGACCTGCTCCTTGCTGAGGTTGGTGAACAGGTCGTCCGTCGTGTTCTCGAAGGCGTTGACCGCCCCCGCCTTGGCGAAGATGTCGTTCCAGATGCCCTTGGCGCCGATCGAGCTGAAGGCGTTCGAGCCCATGGTCATGCCGGGGATGATCAGCATCGCCCTGGGCTTGGGCCTACCCGCGACCTTGGCCGAGACGGCGGCGATCCGCCGCTTCGACTCCGCGATCAGCTGCTCGGCCCTGTCGCTCACCTGGAAGATCCGGCCGAGGTCGCGCAGCAGCGTGTAGCTGTCCTCGATCGACTGGTCCTGCCGGACGCCCACGCCGCAGGTGCTCTCCGGCGTGTAGGTGGGCGCTCCCGCGGCGCGCAGTTCCTCCCGGGTGGCGAAGCCGTCGCGTGGCTCGAACTGGCGGCCCGAGGTGGCCAGCACGAAGTCGGGCCTGAGCCCGAGCATCGACTCGCGAGGGATGTCGTTGAAGCTGGTGCGCTTGAAGTCGCCGGTGGGCAGCGCGGCCACGGCCTCGGCCCTGCCGGGCTCGTCCGAGGCGCCGTAGGACTGGAGGTTGGCCAGGATCCGGTCGCCCAGCCCGAGGGCGAGCAGCGAGGAGACCTCGCCGATCGACCCGCCGTTCATGACGACGACGCGGCGGGGGCCGGCGGGGAAGGTGTAGTCCTGGCCGCAGTTCTTGATCGTCACCGGGTAACCGGGCTCGCGGGCGGCGGCGGACGAGGGTGGTGCGGCGGGGCTCTGTGTTCCGCAGGCCGCCACCATCAGGCAGGCGGCGGCGAGCATGGCGAAGCGAGACATGATGTCCTCTGTGTTCGGGGGTACGGCAAGCGCCGGGCCGGCCAGAACGGCCGCCCGGATGGCGTTATCGAGCCCTCGACAGAGGAGGCCCCCGCTCGCTGATCCCTCGATGGAGCGTCGCCGTCCGCAGCACGGCCGGCTCGGCGAAGCCGGTCAGCGGGCGCGGGCCTGGAACGGCCGGCCAGGCGAGCAGCAGGCGCACGAGCCGCGCCCCGAGGCGGCGCAGCAGCCCCCACAGCGCGGCCTCGCCCCTGGCCAGCCAGATGGCGGTCATGACGACGGCCCAGCCGTGCATGAGCAGCATGCCGGACCCCGGTGCCAGCCCTCCCACGTGGGCGTGGCCCGTCAGGATCTGCACGGGGTCGGGCTCGTGGGCCGTGGAGAAGATCACGTGCAGCACGGCCTGCACGGCGGCCAGCAGGGGCAGGATCACGCGCAGTCCGCGCTCGCGCCCCGCGATCGGCAGGCCCGCCGCCATGGACACCGCGAAGCCGAGCACCGCCGTGCCACCCGCCACGGCACCGCCCGCGACCGCGTGGGCCACGACGCCCAGCAGCACGCACACCGCGGCGAAGGCCGCTGCACGCGCGAGGCGCAGGGGAAGGCGGGCGGACACGGGAACGATCATCCCATGGAATAACGAACGGCCGGTGACGGTTTCACCGGCCGTTCGCTGACGGTGGAGCTAAGGAGACTCGAACTCCTGACCCCCTCCATGCCATGGAGGTGCGCTACCAACTGCGCTATAGCCCCTTTGCGCTCTCGGCGCGTAGCCAGTCTATAGGACTCCAGAGGTGGTCGGTGACGGGAATATCGTACGCCCGTCCCCAGTTGAAACGGTTATCGTTTTCACGAGGGGTGTGAGATGGCAAGGAACGAGCAGCGGCCAGTGATCAGGCTGAGGTCCTCGGCCGGGACCGGCTACACCTACGTGACCACCAAGAGCCGAAGAAACGACCCCGACCGGCTGCACGTGCGCAAGTACGACCCGGTCGTCCGCCGGCACGTCACCTTCAAGGAGGAACGTTGAGGAAGAACCTGCACCCCGAGTACCGTCCCGTCGTCTTCAGGGACGCCAGCGCCGACTACGCCTTCCTGACCAGGTCCACCGCGACGAGCGCGAAGACCGTCGAGTGGGCGGACGGCAACCTCTACCCCGTGGTCGACGTGGACGTCTCCTCCGCCAGCCACCCGTTCTACACCGGACGCGGCCGCGTGCTCGACACCGCGGGCCGGGTGGAGAGGTTCAACCAGAGGTACGGCAAGCGCTGACACCCGGTGACGCCGTGCCACGTCGCCGACCTCTCGCGTCCACGCCGGGCGGGACCACGTCCCGCCCGGCGTCGGCGCGCCGAAACGTCTGCCTCGGCCTCGAAACGGTCACCGCCGGCCCGCTTCTCGAAAGCCTGCCGGTCTTTGCGCTCGTGGACCCCGGCTTCCCGTCATGACGATGGGCGGTCAACTCCGGTTGTGCCGAACGCTCAAGATCGTCTAGCGTGAGCCCGCCGGTCGTCCACCCTGAGCCGGAAGGGACCCTTCGTGCCGGGAACGAGCGCCACCCGCTGGACAGCCGCCTACACCCGCCAGGTGGCCGAGAACATCAGGCACCACCGCAGGCGCAGAGGCCTGAGCGTGCAGGCCCTCGCCGACCGCTGCACCGGGCTGGGTTACCCGCTCGAACGCGCGAACCTCGCCAAGCTGGAGAGCGGCCATCGGGCCTCGATGACCCTGCCCGAGCTCCTCGTGCTCGCCCACGCCCTCCGCACGCCGCCCCTGCTCCTGCTGGCCCCACTCGGCCGCGCCGACACCGTGGAGATCCTTCCCGGCGTCGAGGCGGCCTCACAGGAAGCGGTCTTCTGGCTCGACGGCACCGCCCCGCTCCTCGACGACCACGACGAGGGCGCCGACGCCCGCGCCGAGCTGCGGCTGCTGCGCGAGCACCGGCGGCTCGTCGACGACTGGTGCGCCAGGACCGGCGCCGCCGCGGCCGCCAGGGAGCACGTCGGCGAGGAGGCGGGCCCGCACGAGGACGCGTGGGCCCAGGCGGCTCGCGTCCATGGCGAGCACGCCGAACACGCGGCCGAGCGGCTGTCCTACCTGCGGGCGGGCATGCGGCTGCGCGGCCTGCCCCTTCCCGGGCTTCCACCTGGCCTGATCCACCTTGACCACCGGGAGGGATAGCCGGGGCTAGGCTGGTCAGGGCCCTTCACGGGCGTGGACCGACGAGGTGGGCGGATGCCTGGCGACGACGTCCTCGCGGCGCGACTGCTCGATGCCGCGCGGGCCGGTGACACGGCCGCCTTCGGGCTGCTGGTCGACCCGTTCCGCGCCGAGCTGCACGCGCACTGCTATCGCATGCTCGGATCCTTCCACGACGCCGAGGACGTGACGCAGGAGACGCTGGTGCGAGCCTGGCGTGCCTTGGGGCGGTACGACGAGCGTGGCTCGCTCCGGCCGTGGCTGTACAAGATCGCCACCAACCGCTGCCTCACGCTGATCGAGACGCGCGGCAGGAGGGAGCTTCCCGCGGACCTCGGTCCCGGCGCGCCCCTGGTCGAAAGGGCGTGGGTGGAACCCTACCCCGACCGGCCGGCCGGTTCGGCGGATCTCGGTCCCGAGGCCAGGTACGCGGCACGCGAGAGCGTGGAGCTCGCCTTCGTCGCCGCGCTGCAGCGGCTGGGCGCCCGCCAGCGGGCCGTCCTGGTCCTGCGCGAGGTGCTCGGGTTCTCGGCGCGGGAGGTCGCGGACCTGCTGGACGCCTCGGTCGCGTCGGTCAACAGCGCCTTGCAGCGTGCCCGCGCGGCTCTCGGGCCGCAGGAGACCGGGCGGCAGGCGGTGCCGCGCTCCGTGGACGAGGACGAGGTCCGCAGGCTGGCCGACCGGTACGCCGCGGCATGGGAACGGGGCGATGTCGAGGCGATCGTGGCGATGCTGACCGAGGACGCCAGGTACTCGATGCCGCCGTTGCCGGAATGGTTCGAGGGTCGTGACGCCATCAGGACCTTCCTGGCCGGCACGCCGATGAGCCTGCGGTGGCGGTTCCTGCCCGCCAGGGCCAACGGGCAGCTCGCGTTCGGCACCTACCGGTGGGACGAGGACAGGGCCGCCTACGTCTTCGGAGGGCTCGACCTGCTCGCCCTGCGCGGCACGAAGGTCGCCGAGGTCGTCTCGTTCCTGACCGCCGACCCCGGCCTTTTCGGTCTCCCCCACGAGATCGTGGACTGATTCCCCGGCCGGGCGACGAGTCCGGCGACTCCGCCGGGTTCCGGTCGGCACGTCGTACGTCCGCCGCGGCCTCCGGGAGGAGTTCGACGACGGTCAGCCCTTGCGCATCCGGTAGGCGCGCTGCTGGCAGGCGCGGGAGCAGTAGTCCCGCGGCCTGCCGGTGGCGGCCGTGTCCACGGCCTTCCCGCACACTACACATGCGTTTTCATCACGACTTTCATCACGGACGCGGGCCTCGATCCCGTCGAGCACCCGCTGAAGGCCGAACTCGAACGGGTCGAGAGGCGCGTCGTAGCCGCCCTCCCGGTACAGCCGGCTCAGCGTCGGATACCGGTCCAGGTGCTCGAAGAGCGAATCGCGGCCCCCCCACCACTCCTCCTCGCTGACCCCGGTGCGCCGCTCGGTGTGGGCGGTCTCGATCACCTGCCGGGCGGCGCTCTCGACGAAGCCGCCGACAAGGGTGACCACGGCCACCACCTCCGCAGGCGGCAGCCCGGTCCGCGCCACCACCTCCAGCGCCCGCTCGAAGCCGGCCACCGCGTTCGGCCCCGGCACGCGCCGGGATCCGTGCGACTCGATCAGCCAGGGATGCCGCTGGTAGAGGGCCAGCTCGGCCCGCGCCCACGCCTCCAGTTCAGCCCGCCAGCCGGCACGCCGCCCGGTGCCGTCGTCCACCTTCTCCCCGATGACCTCGTCCCGCATGAGGTCGATCAGCTCGGCCTTGCCCGGCACGTGGCGGTACAGCGACATGGTGGTGAAGCCGAGCCGTTCGGCGACCCTTCGCATGGAGACCGCGGTCAGGCCCTCGGCGTCGGCCAGCTCGATCGCGGCTCGCACGATCCGCTCCAGGCTGAGGCCGCGCCTGGACGTGGCACCCCACAGCAACTCCGTGCTGCGATCCGGATTCGCCATCTTGACTCCCCTCCCTGTCTATGCTGTATACCAGAAGTGTACAGCATACACACGAGAGGACGTCTCTATGTTCTTCGTCGATCCAGCGGGCGACGACGCGGGTCCCGGCACGATCGAGCGGCCGTTCGCCACGCTGGACCGGGCCCGCGCCGCGGCGGCGCCGGGCACCGTGGTCAACCTCAGGGCGGGCACGTACCGGCTCACCGAGCCGTTCCGGCTCTCCGGCGCCGACTCCGGCGTCGTCTACCAGGCCTACGGCTACGGCACCGCCGTACAGGAGGAGGTCGTCATCAGCGGCGGCCGGCCGATCACCGGCTGGCGCAGGGGCGACGACGGCGTCTGCAGGGCCGAGGTACCCGGCCTCGCCAGCCGCCAGCTCTACGTCTCGGGGAGGCGGGCCGTACGGGCCTCCGTCACCCTCGACCAGCGACTGACCAGGACCGAGACCGGTTACGTCATCGACGATCCCGCGCCCGGGTCGTGGCAGGGCGAGGTGGAGTTCGTCTACCGGGGCGCCTATCCCTGGTCCGAGGCTCGCTGCCAGGTGTCGCGGATCTCCGGTGACGAGCGTTCGACGACCGTCGCCATGGCGCAGCCCGCCTTCGGCTGGGCGGCGCGGCTCTACCAGTCGGTCATCAGCTGGGACGGTCCCGGCGCCGGCGAGTCCAACGGCGCCGACGCCCCGACCTCGGCCGAGAACAGCCCCGCGTTCCTGACCGAGGGCACCTTCGCGCTGGGCGGCGGAGTCCTGCACTACCTGCCGCTTCCCGGCGAGAAGCTCGACGATGTCGTGGCGCCGGTGCTCGAGACGCTCGTGCACGCCCGCGACGTCCACGACGTCGCCTTCCGCGGCATCACGTTCGCGGAGGCGACCTGGCTGCGGCCCAGCGCGCCCGAGGGGTTCCTGCACTATCACGGCAACGGCTTCTACGACGGCGGCGCGCTCCAGACGGTCACCTTCGCCGAAGGCCAGGGGCAGGTCACCGTCCCAGGCGACCCGGCCGCCATGCCCGGCAACGTCGTGTTCGAGAACGCGTCGCGGGTCACGCTGGAAGGCTGCCGGTTCACCCGGCTGGGCGCGGTCGCGCTGGAGTTCCGCGGCGAGGGCTCCGACAACGTACTCCGCGACAGCGTCGTCGACGAGGTCTGCGGCGGTGGCGTCGTGATCGGCTCGGGGGCACGCCGCCACCGGCTCGAGAACAACCACGTCCACCACATCGGCCGCGACTACCACGGATCGCCGGCGATCCTGCTGACCGGCACCAGGGACACCGTCGTGTCGCACAACCGGGTCAACGACGCGCCGCACGCGGGGATCGTGGTGTACGAGGGGCGCGGTGCCCAGGTACTCGACAACCTGGTGCACGACACGATGCAGGTGCTGGCCGACGGCGGCGGCATCTACCTGTCCGGCAGCCAGGGCGTCTCGTACGCCAGCGGCGCGCTGATCCGCGGGAACGTCGTCCGCGACACCATCACGCCCTACAACTTCGGCCTCTACACCGACTACGGCGCCGCGTGGGTCACCGTCCAGGGCAACGTCGTCCATCGGGCCGACAACCCGGTGGTGCTGAACGTGTCGCCGCCGATGGAGCACGTGGCGTTCATCGGCAACGTCTGGGACGCCGACCCGGGTGATCCACCCTCGGGCGTGTCGCTCTACGACAACACGACGCTCCCGAAGGAGGCGTTCGACGACGACCCGGCGGTCGCCGACATCGTGGCCGGCGCGGGCCCCCGCGCCACCCGATAGATCTGTCGGCCTCGGCTCGGGGGACGGCGGCGTCCGCCGTCGCCGTCCCCCGCGTCGCCGCCGGCCGGCCCGTCACCCGGTCACGCGTGCTCCTGGCGGGTGGCCTCCTCCAGGAGCTCGAGCAGGTGGCGGTACGGCCGGCCGGTGGCGCGCGCGAGCCCGATCTCGCAGGTGCGGTTGGCCGAGGCGTAGGCGTCGAAGTCCCTGAGCGCCACCCCGCGGGCCTCCTCGCGGGTCGCGGCGGCGGTCAGCTCGGGATGCAGCAGCCCACGGTCGCCGGCGAAGCCGCAGCACTGCCAGCCGTCAGGCACCACGACCTCGTCGGCGATGGCCTCGGCGATGGCACGCAGCGCGTCGTC
Organism: Nonomuraea sp. bgisy101; assembly: GCF_057708945.1. Classification (NCBI taxonomy): domain Bacteria; kingdom Bacillati; phylum Actinomycetota; class Actinomycetes; order Streptosporangiales; family Streptosporangiaceae; genus Nonomuraea; species Nonomuraea sp. bgisy101. The sequence continues at coordinate 22,284 of NZ_JBYITD010000037.1, read as the reverse complement.
GAGCCCCAGTCGGGTGGACGAGCACGTGGGATGCAGCGCCAGCGACGCCAGCCGGCGGTGCACGGTCAGCCTGGGCAGGACCTGCTCGGCGACGTAGGCGACCGCGTCGACGACCCGCACCGTCCCGCCGCCGGCCCCGACCAGCCGCTCGAACCCTTCCGTGCAGGAGGCCGCGTCGCTCACGACGGGCAGCCTGCCGTCGAGACTGGCCTGCTCCAGCGCGGGAAGCACGCGCTCCCGCATGGCGGCGTACCCGGACGACATCCCCTTGGACGACCAGGGCGTGCCGCAGCACAGGCCGGCGATGGGGTCCGGCACGAGCAGGCGGATCCCCGCCCGCTCGGCCAGGGCCGTCAGCGCGGCATCGACACCCTGGCCGCCGCCCCCTGGCGCGAACAACGTACCCAGGCAGGAGGGGACGTAGACGGCGTGCGGGTCGGCCACCGGGCGAGCTCTCCTGACGCGGCCTCCCCTCGGCAGGTCGCGCTGCCACTGGGGCACCCGCCCCGGTCCGAAGACCGCGCGGGCCGCCCGGCTCACGCCCTCGGGCAGCGCGGGCGGCAGCTTGCCGACCAGGTCCAGACCGCGAGCCATGCCGCGGGTGACGCCCGCCCACCGGCCGGCCGCGACCCGCCACCCGGCCCGGGCGACGGGCCCGCGCCGTTCGGCGCGCAGGCGCTTCATCAGGTCGCCGGTGTTGATGAGCACAGGACACGCGGTGGCGCACATGCCGTCGACGGCGCACGTGTCGACGGCATCGTAGGAGTACTCCTGCCGCAGCTCGCGCGCCAGCCTCCGGTCACCCGCCGCCTCGGCGACCGCGATCTCGCGGCGGAGCACGATGCGCTGCCTCGGCGTGGTCGTCAGGTCCTTGCTGGGGCAGACGGGCTCGCAGTAGCCGCATTCGACGCAGCGGTCCACCTCGGGGTCGACGGTCGGCACGGTCTTGAGGTGGCGCAGGTGGACCGTGGGATCGTCGGTGATCAGCACGCCGGGGTTGAGGATGCCTCCGGGGTCGCACAGCGTCTTGAGCTCGCGCATGACCTCGTAGAGCTCGTCGCCGAACTGGCGGCGGACGAACGGCGCCATGACGCGACCGGTGCCGTGCTCGGCCTTGAGCGTGCCGCCGTGGGCGAGGACGAGATCCACCATGTCCTCGGTGAACGCCTCGTACCGGTCAGGCGCCTTTCCGCTGGAGAACCGCTCGGTGAGCATGAAGTGCAGGTTGCCGTCCTTGGCGTGGCCGAAGATGACGCTGTCCTCGTAGCCGTGACGCCCGAACAGGTCGGTGAGCCGGGCGCACGTGTCGGCCAGTGCGGGCACGGGGACGGCGATGTCCTCCAGGAGGGCGGTGGTCTCCGGCGGGCGGGCGCCGGCCACGGCGGCGTAGAGCCCCTTGCGGATGTGCCAGAGCGCCGCCCGCGCCGCCGCCTCGCCGCTGAGCCGCGGCGGGCCGGCGAGGGGCAGGCCGGCCAAAAGGGGGCCGACGGCGCGCACGCGATCGTCGAGGACCTCGGCGTCGCCCTCCTGCCATTCGACGAGCAGGGCGGCATGCTCGCGCACGGTGAGGGCGCGCAGGACCGGATCGGCCTTCGGATCGAGCTGCGCGACGCGCAGGGCCACGGCGTCCAGCAACTCGACGGCCGCCGGCCCTGCGGCCACCAGCTCGGGCATCGCGCCCATCGCCTGGCCGAGGGTCTCGAAGATGAGCAGCCCCGTGGCGGCGTGCCGGTGCAGGGGGACGGTGTGGAAGGTCGCCTCGGCGACGAAGGCGAGCGTGCCCTCGCTGCCGACCACCAGACGGGTCAGGATCTCGCTCGGCGAGGTGTGGTCGAGGAAGGCGTTGAGTCCGTACCCCATGGTGTTCTTCATGGCGAACTGGGCGTTGACGCGCCTCACCGAGTCGGGGTTCGCCCGTACTCTGTCGCGCAGGCGCTCGAGCCCGGCGAACAGGTCGGGCTCGGTGGCGCGCAGCCGTTCGTCGGCGTCCGCGGCGCCGGTGTCGAGCAGCGTGCCGCTCGGCAGCACCAGCAGCAGCGACTCCAGGGTGCGGTAGGTGTTGTGCTCGGTGCCGCAGGTCATGCCGCTCGAGTTGTTGGCGACGACGCCGCCGATCGTGCACGCGGACTCGCTGGCGGGGTCGGGGCCGAGCTTGCGCCCGTAGGCGGCGAGACGAAGGTTGACCTGGCGCAGGGTCACCCCTGGCTGCACCCTGACCCGCTTGCCGTCGTCGAGGACCTCCAGGTCACGGAAGTTCCTGCGCGTGTCGACGAGCAGGTGTTCGGTGACGGCCTGGCCGCTGAGACTCGTGCCGCCCGAACGGAAGGTCAGCGGCACGCCGTGCCGGCCGCTCAACCGGAGCAGCTGACCGATCTGGGCCGGATCGGCCGGAGTGACGATGGCTTCCGGGTGCAGCAGGAAGTGGGACGCGTCGTGGGCCAGGCGCAGCCGATCGGTGGCGCGTGTCCGAACGCCGCCGGGAACGGCTGTCTCGAGGTCGGCCAGTGTCCAGTGGTTCACGACGGTCACATCACACCCGTTTCCCAACGCCATTTTCCAGTAATTGGAACAATGGTCTGACATTTCGAACTATGGAGGACGATACTCCTAGTACGATCGCACCGGAACAGCGCATGCCGGGCAGCGCCCTGCGCCTGGACGACGCGCGGCGATCTTCAGGAGCGGCCCGTGTCCCGCACGCACACCAGCGCCGACGTGCCCGGCGTCATCGGCGAACTCGCCCGATCCTGCGCCCGGCTCGCCGGCACCCTGCCCGCCCTGACCGACGCGCGCGTGCGCGCGCCCTCGGCCCTGCCCACGTGGACCCGCGGCCACGTCCTCGCCCACCTGGCCCGCAGCGCGGACGCCTACCTCTACCGCTGCTGGCGCGAGGTCGAGACCCACCATGTCGACCTGGACGCCGGCTACCGCACGGCCGACTGGCCCGCCGCCTACGTCTCGTGGGCCCTCGACGACACCCTGACCTCGCTCGCCGCACGGAGTTTGCCCGTGGGGCGGGTCGAAGCCGTCGACCTCGGCCGCTCCTGGACCGTGTCGCCGACCGGCCCTGCCGTCGCGGGCTCGGGCCACGCCCTGCTCGGCTGGCTCAGCTGGCGGGCGCCCTGTGCACCGCCTGCCGTCGGCGGGCCGCTGCCCGAACCGCCCGCCTGGCCTCTGCCGCCGGCCCCCGGCTGGGACTGACCCGACCGGGGGCGAACGACCGTGCGCTTCTCACGCCAGAGCGGTCAGCCGACCGTCCTGGCCTTCTCGATCAGGCTCGCGAGCTCGGCCACCGCCGGGTCCTCCGTCGTCGACGCCAGACGGCCCGCGTGCTCGCCCAGCATCGGCAGGTCCATGCCGAACGCCTCCCTGTCCCGCATGTACAGCGCGAAGGCGGCGGCCACGACGTCCACCTGCAGCCGGGACGGCGAGTCCTTCCAGAGTGCGCCGCTCAGGTCGGCGGCGGCCACCGAATCGCTGGCCTCGGCGGGTCTGCGGGTGTCGGGTTCCTGCCATCGTACGGTCGCCGAGGCGAGCTGGCCCGAGGCGCCCGCGCGCAGCCGTACGGCATAGAGCGCGGTCACGGAGTGCCCGGGACCGACCTCGCCGCCGTCCTTGGCGTCGTCGCGGAAGTCCTCGCTCGCCAGCGCCCGATTCTCGTAGCCGACGAGCCGGTAGCTCTGGACGACCGACGGGTTGAAGACCACCTGCGCCTTGGCGTCGCGGGCGCGCAGCTCCAGGTTGGCGGGCAGCTGCTCGACGAAGACCTTGCGCGCCTCCTCGACGGTGCTCACGTAGACCGCGGCGCCGTCGCCGTTGTCGGCGAGCTGCTCCATGAGCTCGTCGCCGTAGTCCCTGCCCACGCCGACCGTCAGCAGCGTGACCCGCTTGCCCGCGTACTCCTTGACCCGGTCGAGGATGGCCTGCCAGGCGGTGCTTCCCGTGTTGGCCAGGCCGTCCGACAGCAGGATGACCCTGTTGGTCGCGGCGGGGCGGAAGGCGCGCTGGGCCTCCCGGTATCCGGAGACCAGGCCGTCCTCCAGGTTGGTCGACCCTTCGACGGCGAGCCTGTCGATGGCGGCGTGCAGGTCGGCGCGGGCCGTCAGCGGGGTCATCGAGGCGACCAGCGCGGCCTCGTCGCTGAAGGACACGATCGACACCTGGTCGCCGGGGGCGAGCTGGTCGACCAGCGTGTGCAGGGCCTGCTTGACCAGGTCGAGCCTGCCGGGCTCGGCCATCGAGCCCGACACGTCGACGACGAAGGTGAGGTTCGCAGGACGCCTGGCGGCGGCGTCGGCCGCCCTGGTCTGCAGGCCGACCCTGAGCACCGCGGTGTTGTCGTCCCGCAGTCTCGCGCCGTCGACGTGCACGGTGAACCCGTCGTCGGGCGGCTGCGCGTAGTCCTGGCGGAAGGCGTTGACGAACTCCTCGGGCCGCACCTGCGCGGGCTCGGGCCAACGGCCCTCAGCGAGGGTGCGGCGGGCATAGCCGTACGACGCGGTGTCGACGTCGAGCGCGAACGTCGACACCTGCGACACCTCGGCGTCGGTCTCCTTGTCGACCTGCGGTTCGGACGCCGTGGTGGACTCGGCTCTGGCGTTCTGATCGGTTCCCGCGCTGGGCATGGGCGCCGTCGACGCCGTGGCGCCTGGCGCATGGGTCGGCGCCGTGACCCCTGGCGGCCGGGCAGGAGCCGCGCGCTCCTTCGACGCCGTCGCCGTGCCTTCGGGTCCGCCGCCGCAGGCGGCCAGAACCAGCAACAGCGCGATCACCAGTAAGGGACTGAACCTCATCGCGACCACCTCCACCGCTTACGACGGGACGGTCAGGAGCGTGGCCGGGTGCTTGACGCAAGCGAGTGCAAACCGTGTTCAACGCGTGATCACGGTGTCCAGGCGGGGTCCCTGCCCGTGACGCCCAGCAGCCGGTCGAGGTCGGTCGCGTCGCCTGGCACCTCGACCTCGTCGCCGAACGCGCCCCTCTCCCTCCCCATGGGCGCCATCTGCCGGGTGAAGGCCAGCGCCCTCTCCACGGCCTGCCCGTCCGGCTGATACGAGCGGCCGGTCGCGGCGGCCAGGTCCCAGCCGTGCACGATCAGGTCGACGAGCAGCAGGTTCACGGTCGCGGCCACGGGCATGCCGATCGAGCTCTCGCCCTCCCATGCGGCGGGCTCGGACCACGCGGTGAGCGTCCGTCCCATCCGCTCGGGGAAGTCGCCCGTGTACTCGCCCTGCTCGGGCCTGGGCCCCTTGGCGGCCATCGACTCGAACGTCTCGGCGACCCACTCCAGATGCGCGAGCAGGCCCCGCACGTCGAATGCGGCGCACGGCGTGGGCAGGGCCAGTTCCTCCTCGCTCAGGTCGCGCACGAGCGCGACCGTGGGCAGGGAGGCCGAGGTCAGATCCTTGAGCATGTCGTCCATGACACTCAGCGTGCCAGTCACGCCCGCCGGTCGGAACGCCGCCCCGTAGCGAAACGGCCGCCGCAGGACGCATACGATCCTGACATGCTGCTTCCGCTTCCGACCCGGTCGCACACGGTGGCCGCGCTGGCCTTCGACGGCATGTCCCCCTTCGAGCTCGGCTGCGTCGTGGAGATCTTCGGCCTGCCCAGGCCCGAGCTGCGGGTGCCGTGGTACGACCTCAAGGTCTGCGCGGAGAGCGGCGAGCCTTTGCGCGTGGTCGGCGGGTTCAGCATGCGGGCCGAGCACGGCCTGGACGTGCTGGCCGCGGCGGACACCGTGATCGTGCCTGGCGTGGCCGACGTGCGGGCCCAGGTCTCCCCCGCGCTGGTCGAGGCGTTGACGGACGCCCACGCGCGGGGGGCCAGGATCGTCTCGATCTGTTCGGGCGCCTTCGCGCTGGCCGCAGCGGGCCTGCTGGACGGCAGGGAGGCGACCACCCACTGGAAGTACGCCGACCTGCTCCAGCGCCGCCATCCCTCGGTGCGCGTCAACCCCGACGTGCTGTACGTCGACGGCGGCAGGATCCTGACGAGCGCGGGCAGCGCGGCGGGGCTCGACCTGCTGATCCATCTGGTCCGCAACGACCACGGCGCCAACGTGGCCAACGCGGTCGCGCGCCGGCTGGTCATCCCGCCGCACAGGGAAGGCGGGCAGGCGCAGTTCATCCAGGCGGCCGTGACGGCGGTGGAGGACGACGACGCGGTGGCCAGAGCCATGGAGTGGGCCATGGCGCATCTGGCCGACCCGATCGCCGTGGCCGACCTGGCCAGGGTGGCGCATCTGGCCGAGCGCACGTTCATCAGGCACTTCAAGGCGCAGACGGGCACCTCGCCGCTGCGCTGGGTGATCTCGCAGCGCGTCGCGGCCAGCCTGCCGATGCTGGAGTCGACGGGCGCCCCGGTGGAGGAGATCGGGGCGGCGGTCGGGTTCGAAAGCCCCGTCACCTTCCGGCATCACTTCAGCCGCGCCATGCGCACCTCCCCCTCGGCCTACCGCCGCGCCTTCGGCGCTACCCGCTGAGGCCGTACCACTTCTTCGCCGCCGCCTCCGTGGACTCGGCGAGCCTCGCGGGCCGCATCAGCAGGTCCATGGCTCGCGGCGCGCCTTCGGGCGAGAACATGGCGCGGATCGACGGCAGATGCGCCGAGCCGTCCTGCGCCGGCTCGGCGCGCAGGACGCGTCCGTCCCTCACCGTGAGCAGGATCGCCGTCACGTAGCCGGTGCCCTCGACGAGCGCGCCCGCCTCGGGGGCCAGTTCGCTGCAGGCGGCGACCACCCCCGCCAGGAGCCCGTCGCCGCCCTGCCGTACCTCGACGAGTTCCTCGTGGCAGAAGGTGCGGGGCCGCAGCTCGGGCCTGGTCTCGGCGAGAAGCCCGCCCGCTGTGTCGTGGTTCTCGAGGTGGCCGTCGATCACGGCCATGAGGTCGGCTCGCGCCCGCTCGTCGAGGCGCACCACGCGCTCGCTCGCCTGGCCCGTCCAATCGGGCCGCCGGCCTCGCCAGGCCACCACGATCGCGGCCGTCACGATCACGGCCATCGCGAGCAGCACCAGGACGACCCCCTTGCGACGCATGACGCCACCCTGCCTGTTCCCGATCATCCTGTCGAGGTACCGTGTGTTTGAACACGTTCAAAAGCGGAGGAGGCGCTGTGACCCCCTTGGTCGGCGTCATCGTGACCCTTGGCATGCTGGTCGTCATCCCGCTCGGCCTGCGCCTGCTCGACGTGCGCCCATGGCCGTTCCTCGCCGGCGCGGTGGCGGGCGCGCCCTCGCTGTGGCTGCCCCGAGGCCCGCTCGCCGTGGCCCTCGCGGCCGCGTACGGCGTCGCCACGCTCTACCTGGCCTTTCACGCGCTCCCCCGCCTGCGGGGGCTCGACCCCGCCCGGCTCGCGGCCGCCACCGCGCTGGCCACGCCGTCCGTCGCCGCCGTCTCGCTGATCGCCGAGCGTGGCGGCTACGACCTGCTCGGGTACACGCCGCAGATGCTCGCCCTGACCGTCGCGCACTTCCACTTCGCCGGTTTCGCGGCGGCGCTGGTCGCCGGGCTGGTCGGCAGGGAGTCGGGATCGCCGATCGCGGCTCTGACCGTGCCCGCGGGCACGCTGCTCGTCCTGGGCGGCTACTTCGTGGGCGACTGGGCCGAACTGGCCGGTTCCGCGGTGCTGACGGCGGGCATGTGGTGGGTCGGCTGGCTGGCGTGGCGGCGTTTCCGCGGCGTCTTCCTGCTGTCGGGTGCCGTGTCGGCCGTCACCATGGCGCTGGCCATGGCGTGGGCGGTCGGCGAGGCGACGGGGCTGCCACATCCCCCGCTGGAGACGATGATCGCCACGCACGGCGTCGGCAACGCCTTCGGTTTCGCCCTCTGTGCCGTCGCCGCGCTGCGGCGGCTCGACCCACTGTGAGGCTGTGATGGAGTTCACCTATCCCGACGTCGGCGCCACGCTGACCGGCGAGCTGCCCGACGGCTACCACCACCTGCGCCACTCGCGGGTGCTCAGCTCCTCCTTCGAGGCGGCGGCCGAGGCGCTGATGACCTGGCAGGCGCAGCGACGCGTCGGCCTGCGCCCGCGCGTCTCGGCGCCGAGGGCGGCGCCGGGTGTGGAGATCACCGTACGGCTGGCCGTGCTGGACGCCCCCTGCCGGGTGGTGTGGGTGGTCGAGGAGGCCGACAGGGTCGGCTGGGCCTACGGCACGCTGCCCGGTCATCCCGAGAGCGGCGAGGAGAGCTTCCTCCTCGAGCGCCTGCCCGACGGCAGGGCACGGGTCACGATCACCGTGTTCAGCCGTCCGGGAAGCGCGCTCACCAGGCTCGGCGGCCCACTCGTCCCCGTGGTCCAGCGCGTCTTCCTTCGTCTGTACGCTCGCGCGCTGGACCTTTACTGACGGCCGCGCGGCGAGCAGGATCGGACAGTGTGACCGTGTGCGCACCGAGCGCGGACTCGTGATCAAGGCCGTGCTCGCCGTCGTGGTGGTCGGCGCGGTGGCGCTGGCCCTGTTGTGGGTGTTCCAACGCCGCCTGATCTACCTGCCCGACGCCAGTGTCGTGCCGTCGGCGGGATCGGTCCTGCCGGGCGCGCACGACGTCACGTTCACCACCTCGGACGGGCTCACGCTGACGGCCTGGCACGTCACGGGCGGGCGGCGGGGAGTCACCGTACTGGTGACGGGCGGCAACGCGGGCAACCGCCTGCATCGCGCGCCGCTGGCCGCCGCCCTGGCCCGCGAGGGGTTCGACGTGCTGCTCATGGACTATCGCGGCTACGGCGGCAATCCTGGCTCCCCTTCGGAGGACGGCCTGCTGCGCGACGCCCTCGCCGCGCGCGCCCTGGTGAAGGGGCCGGTCATCTACTTCGGCGAGAGCCTGGGCGCCGCCGTCGCCACCGCGCTGGCGGTGCGGCAGCCGCCCATGGGGCTGCTGCTCCGCTCCCCCTTCACCGATCTGGCGGCGGCGGGCCGCCACCACTACCCGTTCCTGCCCGTCGGGCTTCTCCTGCGCGACCGCCTGCCCGTCGCGGGCCCGCTGGCGTCGGTACGGGTGCCCACCACGGTCGTGTACGGCTCCCGCGACACGATCGTCCCGCCCGCGCTGAGCCGTACGGTGGCCGCCTCCGCCGGAGGGCCGGTCACGCTGGTCGAGGTCGAGGGGGCGGGACACAACGACCTGGCGCTGCTCGACGGACCTGAGGTCGTCGCCGCCGTGGTGGCCCTGGCCGGGTGAGCGCGTCAGGGCAGCCGGTGGTCGAAGACGTAGGAGTGCCCTCCGTCAGGGGCGATGAGGATGCGCAGCTGTCCGCGCAGGCCCTTCAGCCCTCCTGTGCCGGAGCCGGGCACGACCGTGCAGGTGAGCGCGTCGTCGCCCTCGTCGCTTACCGCGTTGTGCTGCAGGACGAACGTGCCCTCACGGTCGCCGATCGAGCCGGAGACCCGTTCCATCGCCACGTACGACCGGGAGTCCTCGTGCTCCGACGACGAGACGATCATGGTGACGGTGCTCGAGCCCTTCAGGTCGCCCTCGAAGGTCTTGCCGAGGGTGACGAAGGCGAGCGAGACGCCGTCGGCGACGTCGTAGGGCTCCTGTGGGGTCCAGCCGAACGTGACGAAGGTTCCTTGTGCGGTCATGGGTCGATCGTCCCCCTCATGCCTGCCATCTTCTGTCAGGTACCGGCGAGGCGCTCCACGACCGGCGCGAACGCCTCCAGGTAGTAGGCGTTGATCGAGATGTAGGAGATGCCGAGGCGCTCCCTCCGCTTCTGCAGCGTCTCGGCCATCTCGTCGGCCGATCCCTTCAGGAATCCCACGCCGTGCGGCTCGCCGCCGACCTGCTGCCTGAGCCACGGCGGCAGGTCGTCGCCGATGGCCGCCAGGTTGAGGTTGAGCTCCAGCCGCGTGAAGCGGTCGCCCGCCACCTCGTACAGCTCGTCGAGCTTGGCGGCGAGCTGGTCCTCGGTGGCCTGCGCGGGCATGGCGAGGGCGATGGTGTCGGCCCTGCTCGCGGCCAGGCGCAGCAGGCGCGGACCGGCGGCGGCGATGAGGATCGGCATCTCGCCTGCCGCGTCGATGGTCTCGGCGAGGCGGGCGACGCGCTCGGCGGGCGTGCCGTACGGGACGCCGAGCTTGGCGGTGTCGGCCTCGGCCCCCGGGCGCCCCGCGCCGAGCCCCAGCTCGAAGCGGCCGTCCGACAGGGTCTGGAGGGTGCGCGCCTCCCACGCCACCTGGCCTGGCGTGCGGTTGGGCGCGCTGAGCACGTACGTGCCGAGGCGCAGGGTCGTCGTCGCGGCGGCCGCGGCGGCCAGCGCGGGGAACGGGGCCAGCGTGCCGAGGGTGTCAGGGATCAGCAGGCTGCCGTAGCCGAGCTGCTCAGCGCGGCGGGCGAGCCCCGTCCATGCCCCGCCGCCGGGCGCGTAGCCCGCGACGGCGCCGAACCTGAAAGGGCGCGTGGTCATCTGGGTCTCCTTCGTCGGATGTGCCCCCACGATCGCCCGTCGGCCGCCGGTGCGGCATCCTCCAGGAGTTGACGGTCGCCGTACTCCGTCAGGAGGAAGCCGGGGCCACGATCTTCACGGGGACGCCCCAGGAGATGAGGCGGAGCGTACTCCTCTTGGAGACGCTCCCGAGCTCGCTGTCCGGCTCGGTCCACCACGTCACCAGCTTGGCCGGCCGTCCCTCGCGGTCGGTGGACAGCTTCCAGAAGATGAAGGCGGGGGCCTGCTTCGCGCTTGCGACCGTGGCGCGGTAGGCGGGCGAGGCCTCGTAGAGCGCGCTGCCGGTGATCATGCCCTTGGTCGCGAGCATGGCCTTCATGGCGGCGGGGTCGAGGACGAGGATCGGGCTGAAGAACGGCGTGCGCGCGCCCGGCCTGCTGGCCGACCTGACCCACTTCTTGCCGATCACGCCGCCCCGCTGGTACGTGGCCCGACCGACGGCGATCGTGCGGACGGCCCCCTTGGCCAGTCCCGACCTGGCCTTGACGTCGTAGGCGACGACTCCCGAGCGGTCGAACTCCACGACACCCCTGCGCTTGCTGATGCTGAAAAGATCGCCGTCGATCATCGTCTTGGCGCGCTCGGTGAACGTCACCCCGTGACCGGGGACGAACTGCTGCCGGAGCGCGACGACCGGGTCAGGAGCGGCGATCAAAAGTAAGGCGCTTACCGCGGCTGTCATCATGGCCGACCATCGTAGTGATTTCCGCCTATCACACCAGATCGCCATAATGGCCCACCATGCAGGAACTAGCGGGCTACGCGGCGGCGATCGCACCCCTGATCGACGCGGTGCACATCGACGTGCACGCCGCCGACCGGCAGCTCGGCGTGGAGTACGTGCGGCGGTCGGGCCTGCGCCCCGGTTTCCTCATCGACCAGCGCTACGTGCTGCCGCTGCGGCCGCTCACCCGCGCGGGACTGGCGACCGTCTACCGGTACGGCACGGCGCGGGAGCAGGCAGCCGAGGTGGAAGGGCAGCTGCTCCAGGGCGCCCTGCGAGAGGACGGGGACGGCGGGCTGCACGCCACGCCGGTCACGCTGGCCTTCATCGAGGGGCTCTACGAGCTGCACGACCGGGCGACGGCCAAGCTGTGGGCCCGGCACGAGGAGCTCGTCTCCGAGCTGGGTGTGCTGCTCGGCAGGCTGCTCGACGGAGCGGAGCGGCTGCCGGGCGGGGCGTTGGAGCTGATGGCTCCGCCGTACGAGCCTGAGGGGGTCTCCCCGGGGGTGGCGCTGTTCAACAGGGTCGCCGCGTTCCGCTACCACCGGGCCGACGCGCACGCCGCCGCGTGGCAGGCGGCCGGGCTCACCGCCCAGGAGGTCGCCTCGCTGCGCGAGGGACCCCTGTGGGAGGCGGTCGAGCGGGACACCAACCTGCGGGCGGCCGTGCCGTACGGGATGCTGACCGAGGCGGAGCGGGCACTGCTGGTTCAGGGCCTGCGGACGCTGTCCGGGATCTGAGCCTCACCCTGCTCGTCGCTGACCAGGGCGTCGATCGCGGCGAAGAAGGCGGCGATGCCCGGCAGGTTGGCGCCCTTGGCGCGCGAGGCGGCGAAGTCGTCGGCCGAGCGCCAGTCGACGATGTCCAGCCACTCGTCGCCGGCCAGCCGTACCAGCCTGGCGCCGAGGAAGCCCGCGCGGTCGGCCTCGAAGTCGGCCACCATCTGCGGCCGCGCGGCTAGCAGCTCGGCTGCGCGTGTCGCCGTGAAGCGGGTCAGTTCGACGAACATCTCGGTCTCCTCCCGATGGGTCTTACTCGCCCCACTATAGTCAAGATTAGTGACTATTTGCCAGTCGCTTTGGATTGCGACGCGCCGAGCCGCCAGGATGCTGCCTGGAATCGCGTGTTTCGCCGCATCTGAGGAGATCGATGGAAGCCGCCGAGATCAGGCGCGCGGTCGAGCTGGAGGACCGCCACTGGTGGTACAGGGAGCGGCGGGCCATCCTCGCGCGCGAACTGCGCAGGATCGGACGTCCGGGCCGCGCGCTCGACGTCGGCGCGGCCGGCGGCGGCAACACCAGGGTCTTCCAGCGGTACGGCTGGCACGCCCTGGCCGCCGACCAGTCCGACACCGCCGTCGCCTACGCCAGGGAGCGCGGTCTCGACGCCATCAAGGCCGACCTGCGCGCGCTTCCCTTGGGCGACGCCGAATACGACCTGGTGACGGCGCTGGACGTGCTGGAGCACATCGACGACGACCACGCCGCCGCGGCCGAGATCGCCAGGGTGCTGAAGCCCGGCGGCACCGCGTTCATCGCCGTTCCCTGCGACATGCGCCTGTGGTCGGCGCACGACGTCGCCCTCGGCCACCACCGCCGCTACACGCGCGAAGGCCTGGCAGAGGTGATCAGGAGCTCGGGGCTGGTGATCGAGCGGCTGTGGAGCTGGAACGTCCTGCTGCGGCCCGTGGCGGCCTTCCGCAGGCGCAACGCGACCGGCTGCGACCTGGAGGAACTGCCCGCCCTCGTGAACCTGGCGCTGACCGCCGTCGTGGCGGCCGAGCGGTACCTGCCCCTCTCGTGGCTGCCCGGAGTCTCGCTGATGGCCCGCGCGCGGCGGCGTCTGTGACCTCGACCGTGGAAGGGGAACGCCTGCCTCTACCTGCTGTTGCGCACCGCCATGCCCGCCGCGGCGGCCAACCTGTTCGGCGCCGGCGGCCACCGCCGTCGTCAACACCGAGGCGAACCGGCTGGACCTTCAACCGGTGCGCGCTGGGCGGAGGGGACGGCGCTGGTGTGCGCCTCGCTGGCGGTCACGGCGATCCGCTACACGCTGCCGGACCGCTGGGTCTTCCCCCGCCTGTGACCGGCGGCGGTCAGAGCGGCGGCAGCCGGCGCACCATGACGCCGACGAGCTGGTCGCCCCGCACGAAGCCGAAGGCCCGGGAATCCCAGCTGGCGTTCGCGTTGTCGCCCTGCACGACGAGGGCACGCCGAGGCACGACGGTCTCCGGGACGTCGCTCAGCGCAGGGAAGCGCTCTCTCGGCACGGGATCGCCGGGCACCGCGGCCGCCCGCTTGACGAGCAGCCGCCAGCCGGGCCGATCCCTCTTCACCAGCTCCACCTCGGCGCCCGGTTCGAGGCCCGGTGGCGGCTCGTACAGCATGGGAGGGTCAGGGATCCGGACAACCACGATCTGGCCGACGCGGACCCGTCTGGCCCTGCGTACGAGCAGCCTGTCGCCGGAGCGGAACGAGGGCTCCATGCTCGGCCCCTCGACGGTGGCGACCAGATAGCTCCGGCGGATCCACCACAGCGAGGCCCCCGCCGCCAGCGCGCCGCACGCCGGGAGCAGCAGCCTGCCCCACTTCACCGCGCCTCCTGGTATCCCGCGGCCTGGAGCCGGAACAGCCGGGCGTAGTGACCGTCCGCCTCGAGCAGCTCCTCGTGGGGTCCCTGCTCGGCGATCCGCCCCTCGTGCAGCACGGCGATGAGGTCGGCGTCCCGTACGGCGCTGAGCCTGTGAGAGATGAGCAGGCTCGTACGGCCGGCCCGATACTCCCTGATGCGGGTATGGACCTCGTGCTCGGCCTCCGGGTCGAGGCCGGAGCTGGGCTCGTCGAGGATCATCAGGTCCCTGCCGTCGCGGACGAGGGCCCTGGCCAGGGCGAGACGCTGCCACTGCCCGCCGGACAGCACCACGCCCGTCTCCGCGTCGCCTTTGTCGGCCTCGGAGAAGAAGATGCGCGTGAGCAGGGTGTCGTACCCGCGCGGAAGCCCGGAGAGCGTCTCGTCCACGCCGGCGCGGACGGCCGCCTCCCTGATGCGGACCGGGTCCCCCAAAGCGGCCAGGTCGCCGAGTCCGATGTTCTCGGCGGCGGTCATGTCGTAGTTCATATGGTCCTGGAACACGGCGCTGATCCGCTCGCGCAACGCGGCGGGAGGGATGTCCCGCAGGTCCACACCGTCCCACAGGATCCGGCCGCGCGTCGGGTCGTACATCCTGCACAGCAGTCTGATGAGGGTGCTCTTGCCCGCGCCGTTCAGCCCGACGAGGGCCACCGACCGGCCGTGCGGAACCGTCAGATCGACCCCGCGCAGCACCCAGGGATGGTCGTCGCTGTAGCGGAACCACACGTCCTGCAGCTCGATGCCCCGGCGCAGGGCGGGAGCCGTGCCCTCGTCGGCGCTCGGCAGGTCCGGCTCGGCCCTGGTCACCGCGACGTAGTGCGAGAAGGTGAGCAGCCGCTGGTGGGCGGAGGCGACCGAGGAGATGAGCGTGTTCAGCCCGGCCTGCACGCCGCCGATGGCCGCGACGAACATGGCGACGTCGCCGACGCTGAGCGAGCCGCGGCGGGCGGCCGTGATCGCCCACCACAGTCCGGCGCCTGCGACCACCGCGCTCAGCACGGTCAGGCCGCCTTGAGCGACCAGTTCACGGCGGTCCATCCGGGATTCTGCGGCGTTCGCCTCGCGCCGCTCGGCCATCATCCGGGCACGCAGGAACGCGCCGACGCCGAACAGCCGGATCTCCGTGGCAGCCTGGACGCCGGTAAGCAGACGGCTGTAAAAGAACTCGCGCCGGTGGATCTGCTCGGTGTCCCACTGCACGGCGGCCCGTCTCCGCGACAGCAGCAGTTCGGCGACGAGCGCCGGGACGGCGGCCAGCACCACGAGCGCCGTCATGGCGGGGCTGAGGACCAGCAGCGAACCCACGAAGCCGGCGAGGGACAGGATGCCGTGCAGACCGCCGAAGATGCCGTTGACGAGGTCGCCGGTGGTCCCTGCCCCCTCCTGGGCCAGGCGTAAGCGGTCGAGGAAGACCGGATCCTCGAAACGCCGCAGACCGACCTGCCGCTCGGCCTCCGCGAACAGCCTGTCGGTCGCCTCCGCCCCGGCCCTGCGACCGATCTCGGCGCGCAGGTAGCGGCCGATCCCCGGCAGCGCCGCGGCGGCCAGACCCGCCGCGGCCAGCCCGATCGCGAGCCCGGCGACCGCGCCGTCCGGGGTGGTCAACCGGTCGAGGACGGATTTGGTCAGCCACGCGGCGGCGATGGGCGCCGCAGCCTCGGCGATCGTCAAGACGGCCTGGCCGATCACCCCTCCTGGCGCCGACCGCCAGGTCAGCGACAGGGCCGCCGCGGCGGCCGAGGCCAGCTCCCGGATCCCGGCCTGCCGAATCGCCCCGTGGGAGGTCATGCCGACGACGCGATGGAGAGGTCTTCCAGGCGGCCGCCTGCGGCGACGACGCGGTGATCGGAACCAAGCAGGTAGAGCGCCGGGGTCCAGGTGTTCTGGAATGCGCCGGCCACGGGGCCGTCGTAGTCCTCCACGATCACGCGGGCCACAGGTTCGAGCGCGCTGACCGCCTCCGGGTCGTCCCCCGCGACGACCGCCAGCACGTTCTCCCGTCCGAGTGTGCGGGCGTGCTCGGCGAAGCGGGGCAGGAGCTTGTGGCAGGGTTCGCATCCCGCGGAGAAGAACCCGACCAGACCGGTGACCGTGTCGTGGGACACCGTCTCCCCGTCGACGGTCTCGGCGGCGAACTCGCCGACCGGTGCGCCGGGCCGCAACGCGATGGGGGGACCGGCGGCCGGAGCGGCGCCCACGCCCGTGTGCCTCGTCCGGCGGATGAGAGCGAGGGTGAGCAGCAGGTTGAACACGCACAGCAGGCCGATGATCACGACTGCGGCAGTCAGGAAGGGCATCAGGTGTTCCTAGCGAAGAGATCGACGATGTCGTCGAAAGAGACGATCAGAATCGTCCCGATCAGGCCCGCGCCCAGTGCCATGGACGTCCCGGCGAGCACCGGCGAGCCACCGGGCAGGAGCACGGCGAGCGAGGCGGCGGCGATCAGGAGGCTGTTGCGGACCAGGTGACGAGCGCCCAGGGGCGCGGCGGACGCGCCGAAACAGCGGCACGGGGCACGCTGCCCCCTCCTCAGCGCGATGGCGATCGCCGCGGTGAACGCGACGAGCAGTCCGCCGGCGAGCGCGAGGCCGTACGGCGTGGCCGCCGGCACGGCGACCAGGATCGGGACCAGCGCCTCCAGGGCCACCACCACCGCGGCCAGCGGCCTGACGGCCCGGCCCGGGACAGTGACAAGCGCGGGAAGCGACCGGGCGAACCCCTGGAAGTCACGCAGTTTCGACACCGCCGTGACCGCGAAGACCAGGCCCACCAGGCAGACGCATCCGATCCGCACGTACTCCATCCGCCTACCTCCACCGGTCGGCGGGCGGTGGTGGCCCACCGCCCGCCGGAAGCCAGCCCAACTACATCATCAACAAGTGCCGACCCTGACGGTCGTGCACCCCTCGTTCAGGCAGCACTGGCGCAGGTACCTGACGCCGCCAGAGCAGTAGTAGTAGTTGCTGCAGCCCGCCTCCACGGTCGCCTTGTGGGCGACCCGTGCCAGCAGACGATCGACGAGACCGATCATGATGTCTCCTCTCCGGCATTCAGCCGAGACGATGGTGATCAAGATAATCCGGTCTTCCGGATTACGGCGCAACGGTCGAGATCAAATACGCCGAAGATGATCAATACATCGAGCTATCCGATATTCCGGACATGCCCTAATCGTCCCTCTCGGAGACTCAAACCACCGGTTGTGCGGAGAGCGGAGGGCTCCAGAGCGCATCACTTCACCGCGCGGCTCGACAGCCGAGCACGGCACCTGTCAACGCGCCCCACCCGGACTCAGGGCCGCACGAACGGA
Source organism: Nonomuraea sp. bgisy101 (assembly GCF_057708945.1). NCBI lineage: Bacteria > Bacillati > Actinomycetota > Actinomycetes > Streptosporangiales > Streptosporangiaceae > Nonomuraea > Nonomuraea sp. bgisy101. Next base: position 5,172 of record NZ_JBYITD010000037.1, on the reverse strand, counting down.
ACACGTCCGGCCCCTCGGCGCATCGGAGTCCGTACGGCGGCGTCCCAACGGAGGCGAGGGCACGCCAGGCCGTTCGCTGTGGAGCCGGTGACGGCTTACTCGAACACCGCGTCGCAGGTGGAAGAGCTTCGCCAGGCACCGAGCGGTCTGACCAGCAGGCGACGGTGACATGGGCATCGCATGGACCCAGGTCCGGGTACGGCGCCACTGACACGTGTCGCGCCGGCAGGTGATGCGCCACCTTCGGCCGGATCCGCCTGGGTCTCGGGTGCGGTCATGCCAGGGGGATCCTGGGGGATCGCCTGACAGCCGGCGTCGTGAATCCCTCCAAGAGTTGGCGACTGCGATCTTCACCGTCATTGTCAGGATCTTCTGGACGTCGCTGTTGTAACGTGCTGCCGTCGATTTGTCGCGGTCAAGACGGGGGCCGCGTTCGCTGCCGCCGACGTCTGCGTCGTCGCGGCTGTCGACCGAGATGATCAGGGCCGGTCGGGCGCCGCACGAGCGGGCCGACCGGCCGATCGACGATTGGAGCACTGTGCGAGGAAGGTCTTCTCTGCTTGCCGCCGCCTTCGTGGCGATGGCAACGCTGTTACCCATATCGTCGGCGGTCGCGGCGGCCCCTGGAGACGGAGCCACGGCGACCCCGACAGCTTCGGGAACCCCGACGGCTTCGGGAACCCCGACGACATCGTCGACTCCGACGGCGTCCTCGACCCCGGCCACCTCGGCAACCCCGACCCCCGCGAAGGGCCGCATCGCCTGGGCTCCGTGCGAGGAGGAGCCTTCCGCCGAGTGTGGCAAGCTGGCGGTGCCGATCGACTGGTCCCGTCCGAACGGGCCCACCATCGACCTGGCCATCGCCCGCCGCAAGGCCACCGACCCCGCGGCCCGCGTCGGATCCCTGGTGATCAACCCGGGCGGTCCTGGCGGGTCGGGCGTGGAGGCCGCCTACGGCGCTCCTGGCTTCTTCACCGAGGAACTGCGGAAGCGGTTCGACATCGTCGGCTTCGACCCTCGGGGTGTGGGCCGCAGTCACCCGGTGATCTGCTCGGCGTCGGTGTTCAACCAGATGCCGTACGCCGTCATGAAGAGCCAGGCCGACTTCGTCAGGTGGACCGCCTACGCCAAGAAGCTGCGCGCGGATTGCCGGGCACGTACTGGCCCGCTGTACGACCACGTCGACTCGGCCAACGTCGCGCGCGACGTGGACGCCCTGCGCGCCGCGCTGGGCGAGGAGAAGCTCACCTACTACGGGATCTCGTACGGGACGCTGATCGGCCAGATGTACGCCGAGTTGTTCCCGAGCCGGATCCGGGCCATGGCCCTGGACAGCAACATGGACCACAGCCTCGGCGTCAAGGCCTTCCTCGACACCGAGGCAGCAGCCGTCGAGGACGCCTTCGACCAGTTCGTCGGCTGGTGCGACCAGGAGCCCGGCTGCGCCCTGCACGGCAAGGACGTCCGGGCGGTGTGGGAGAGAATCCTGGCCAAGGCGCGCAGCGGCCGGCTGTACTACCCGGGCGTCACGGACCGCCCGATGACGGAGATCCAGGTCCAGTGGCAGGGTGTGTTGGGCACCGAAGGGCCTGCCTGGCAGCTGCTGAGCGAGATGCTTCGCGCCCTTGACGGCGGAGAGCCCCCGTCGTGGGTGCCCCCGCTGCCCGGCCGGCAGCCCGTTCCGGGGGAAATCGCCCAGCTGCCCACCGCGGTCCTCTGCCAGGACTACAACCTGCGAGTGCGCAGCTACAAGGAATACGCCTGGCTGCTGCGCAGCTCCAACCGCCGCGCCCCTGACATGCGCTACAACCCGATGCCGATCGAGGACCTGCCCGTCTGCCTCGACCACCCCACCACCAACCCGCAGCACCGGCTCCGCTACACGGGCAGCGCTCCGATCCTGCTGGGCAACTCCCTGCACGACCCAGCCACCCCGTACTCCTGGTCCGCCAACGTGGCCCGGCAGCTCGGCCCCAAGGCGCGCCTGATCACCTACGAGGGCTGGGGTCACCGCATCTACGGCAAGGACGAGTGCAGCACGGTGCCGATCGACAACTACCTGATCTCGCTAACCCTGCCTCCGCACGGCTTCCGCTGCCCCGTGGGCGGCAGAGTCGAGACCATGCTCAAGAAGCAGCAGCGTGAGCTGTGGCCGACGGACAACCTCCCCTGGGGCGCTGCGCTGTCGACCTCCTCCCGCCTGCGGCCGACCACGACCGCTGCCGGCACGTCCAGGACGTCCGGCTGAGCTCCGACCAGCTGCGACCCGGCTCCGACCATGCCGTCGGAGCCGGACGCCCACGCCAGGGGCGAGACGAAGGCGGCGCGGCGGCGCGTGGCCGTCCGGGCCAGGCCGTACTGGCGACGTTCCGCAGGTGACGGCATCCTCGACGGGACCCGAGAGGAGCCCCGCAGGTCAGGCGAGAGGCGGCGCGCTCGGCGCTAAGCCTTCCCCTCTGCCACGACACCCGTATCGCCCTCGGCATGAGTACCGGAATACGGGTGTCGCCGGATCAGGATGCGGAGTGCTTCCTGGGACGGGGATCCCTCCTCGGCGGTGTGGACGACCAGGGCGAGATCGGGGTGGCCGGGCAGCCGGAGGGTCTCGTAGGTCAATTCGAGCTCGCCGACCAGCGGATGCCTGTACAGGTGGCTGCCGTGCTCCGGGGCCTTGATGTCGTGCTCCGCCCAGATCTGGCGGAACTCGCGGCTGGCGGACGACAGCTCCTCGAGCTGTCCGTGTGCTCCTCCGCCGCCGCCGGGGTGGGGCGCGCCAGCCGGTGCAGATGCTCGCGTTCCGCCGGGTCCAGACGCAGGGCCCTGGCCACCGCGTCCAGGACCTCCGCCGAGAACTGCAGGCTCCGCCCGCCACGCATGAAGGAGACCGGATCATGACCCTCTTCGTCATCGCCGAGTTCCTCGCCGCGCCCGGCCAGCATGATCGGCTCCGCACAGCGCTGGAAGCCCTGATCGAGCCGACGCTGGACGAACCCGGCTGCCTCGCCTACCGGGCCTACGCCGACCCCAACGACCCCGCCCGCATGGTGATCGTGGAGCGGTGGGAGAACCGGCAGGCCTTCGACGAGCACTTCACCACCCCCCACCTGCGTCACGCCCAGCGGGTCCTTGACCGGATACTCGCCCGGCCACTGACCCTTCGCACCTTGGTCGAGGCGCCATAGCGATCAGGCCGGCCGCACTCGGCGTCGTCCCGCTCACCACGCGCCTCGTAGGTCCTGTCGGTCAGCTGACCAGCCGCTGCCGGCGGGAGCGGGCGAGAGCCAGCCCGCCGAGGGCCGTGCCGATCAACCCCACCACCAGGGCCACGACGGCCCCGGCCAGCCCGTTGCCGGTGCCGATGCCACCGTCGGAGGTGGCGACGACCGACCCACCGACGGCCACGCTGATCAGCCCCGCCAGCAGGGCGACGATGGCCCACCTTCGCCGGTTGACGGTGCCGATACGACCGGTGAGAACCAGCCCACCGATCGCTACGGCGGTCAGCCCGACCAGTGCGGCCACGATGGCTCCGAGCCGCCCGGCGCTCAGGTAGGAGATACCGGGGGCGTCGGGCGGTCCGAGCAGACCGGCTGCGGCGGTGGCAAGAAAGTGACGGATGGACATGGGTGCTCTTCTCTACGGGAAGTCTCTGAGTACTCGGGATCGGGCAACTGCGCGAGCGCTATCGCCAGTTGCCGTTCTGCTCGACGAAGGCCTGCCCGGTGATCGGCTTGCCCCGGTACCGTCCGGTGACGGTGGCCGCGCCCTCGTAGAGGCCGCCGAAGGCGCTCTGGAGCTCGTGTCCCGGCTTGGCGACGACGGTGAGACCGGTATCCAGCGCGGGGATGTTCACGATCCACCGCGTGCCGTACCGCTGCCCGCTGGTCGGGCTGGTCCAGAAGCCGGAGGTGCGGCGAAATCGCATCTGTTCACGCGGCCGGCGTCATCCCCGGGGCGAGCCCGAAGCACGTGTTCGTGGACAGGGGCGGTGGGTCACCGAGCTTCTTGATCGAGATTGCCGTGAGCCTCCGCCGAAAGGTCCTGCCAGTCGGCCCAGGTCTTGAGCCGGTCGGCGTAGACCTTCTGGATCATCGGGTAGAAGCCCTGGCCGAACAGCACCCGCAGGGGCGGGTTGTCGGCGTCGACGAGCTTGAGGAGTGCCTGGGCCGCGGCGGCCGGGTCACCGGCGGGCTGCTTTCCTGCGATCGCGCCGAGGCGCCGGCGGAGGCCGTCGTAGGCCGGGTTGAGCTGGGCCATGTGGCCGTTGTTGAGCGGGTCGGGGTTCTTGCCGGAGCGGGTGGCGAACCCGCCGGGCTCGATGATGGTCACCTTGACGCCGAAGTCGGCGACCTCGCCGGCGAGGGCTTCGTTCAGGCCCTCCAGCGCCCACTTGGAGGCGTGGTAGGCGCCGCCGAGCGGCATGGCGATGACCCCGGCCGCCGAGGACAGCTGGATGATGCGGCCCGAGCGCTGCTCGCGCAGATAGGGCAGTGCGGCCTGCACGACCCACACCGCGCCGAACAGGTTGGTCTCCATCTGGTCGCGCAGCTCCTGCTCGGTCAGCTCCTCGATCGCGCCGACCTGGGCGTAGCCGGCGTTGTTCACGATGACGTCGAGGCGGCCGAAGTGTTCCTTGGCCCGCTTCACGCTCTCGAAGACGGCGGCCTTGTCGGTCACGTCCATCTCGAGCGGGAGCAGCGCGTCGCCGTAGGCGGCGACCAGCGCGTCCAGGCTTGCGGTGTTCCGGACGGCCGCGGCCACCTTGTCGCCGCGGGACAGGGCGGCCTCGACGAAGTCGCGGCCGAGGCCGCGGGACGAACCGGTGACGAACCAGACCTTGCTCATGATGTCTTTCCGTTCTTTCTGCGGTGGCGATTGCGCGGCGGTCACCACGCAACGGGCCGAGGCGATCACTCGTGGAGTCGGGTGCCGCTCGCATCGTCTTGACGACCATGAGGCGCCGGTGGCCCGGCCCTTGTGACAGCGCGGTCATGTGATGTGCGCCACCGGTCATGGGTGTCACACAGCGGTGAGGGCCGGAGTCTCGTGTATGGAGCACAGTCGAGTGAACGGGGCAGGAGCCGGCCATGAACGAGCGCAGCGAGCCGACGACGGGCACAGGCGAGCCGATCGCCGGTGACGACCGGATGGACTCCGCCACCGAGGCGTTCG